>CALDUE010000125.1 GCA_937923485.1 uncultured Saprospiraceae bacterium | reverse complement strand
GAAAAGCTTCCCCGATAAAGCCTCTTGTCACTACTACCGAGGTGTAATTAGCGTTTTTAGGGTCAAGTTTGCGACTTCTAATCGTGCGGACGATTTTCTCGCCAACACTGAGTTTTTCCTCTTCTTCTACGCGACTACGTAAATTTAAGAAGGAATTTTTCTGATCGATTAACCAGGCGCCGAACCTGTTGAGCAGGGCATCTTGGGTACGTTTAACCTGAGAAATTCCAGCCTCAAAACTTACTTCTAAGAAGTTGAGTTTTGGGTCATAGACGCGACTCAATCGCAGCTGCTCATGAATCTTGGTGGTTGTACGGGTCGAGAATTTTTCGACCTCTAGCTCGGCTCGTTCAACCCGCTTGAGCATTGCCCTGATTGGCGATTTTAAATAACCTAAATCTATCTCATCGGCATTGTCATCAACTGCCTTCTGACCCGTTCTTGCGTGCTCTTTAGCGAGTTGTATGCGATTACGGACATCGATTAGCGTGCGAAGAAGGTCGGCCAGTGATTGCTCGGCTAGGCGAGCTTCTTGGTTGAGCGTTGGAAGTATCTCGGCGCTGATCCATTGGGCCGTTTGGCGTTCTAGATTGATGTCGCGATACTGCATGTGGCCCGAGGGCGAATTAACGTAAAGCATTACGCGATTCGGAAGTTGGTCGATAATCCCATTTGTGATTCGAGCGGTATCTTCTACGCTTCCCGTCAGACGCTCGCTGGGATCTAATGCCTCCAATCGCGCCAGTGAAACGGCAGCAGCATCTCCTCCTTCAACGTCGTCGATAACAGCTATCGCAGCGTTTGCCGTAGCTTTTATTCGATCGATATCTTCCGCATATTGAATTTGTCTATCTCGCAACGCGCGGGATAACTTGACCAAAGTGGTAGAGGCTTTCATGCGGACGCTAAAATCTGCATGGAGCTTGTTCATCTGATCGATCAACTGAAGGAGTTGGGTCCGATAGGTGGGCCAAGGATTGTCTTGGAGGTTCCAAATATAGAGCTGTTTTTCAGCTTCTTTTTGATCCCCTTCTAAGGCGCTAAGGCGATCGTTGAAATCACCTAACCAGTGTCTTGTAGCGGCTTGGAGTTTTTCTTTTCCAGCTTTCGCCAAAACATCAATCTCGACTTCCGTGCAAAGTCCTTCTTGTTTGAGTACGTAGGCGCGTTCGAGCTCGATGAGAATATTTCTCCAGAGCATGCTAAAACGCTTTGCTCCTGCCGGCCACTCGAAGGTCGCTAGTTTGTGATGAAGCGATTCAGACTGCGTAAGGTTAGTCTGCGAAAGCGCCTCAAAATGAGCATTGCCTTCATCAATAAATTGCTTGGTAATCGCTTGACCCTCACTGGCAATCCACGCTTCAAGGAGTTTATCAGCAGTAACACTCCAAGCGGTTTCAATACGCTTGATCAAGTCATCCTGTCTTGTAGCAATCAGCTCACTCATCTTCTGCAACATACAGTATTGTTCTAGAATTGCGAGAAAGCAATCCACTAACACTTTACGTTTAAAGCCCAAATCTGTTCAGGAAAACGCTACGATCCAAACCGTACAATATCCTTACTTTTGAGCACCATTAGCGATTCATTAAGGACTCGTTTTTTACCGGCTATTACCTTACCGCCATGATAGATGTTGCGCTTCTCAGCAAGATATGCAAAGTCCCTGGAGCACCAGGATTTGAAGATAAAGTTCGTGCCCTCGTATTGCGTCAAATTGACGGTCTCGTCGATTCGGTGCGTGTAGATGCCATGGGCAACGTCATCGCCAAGAAAAATGGTTCGGGTGATAAGAAAGTCATGTGCGCAGCTCACATGGATGAAATTAGCTTCATCGTCACGCATATTGACGAGGATGGATTCGTACGCTTTCATACCCTTGGCGGCTTTGATCCGAAAACGTTGACGGCCCAGCGTGTCATCATTCATGGTAAGAAAGATCTTGTAGGCGTGATGGGCACCAAGCCTATTCACCTCATGAAGCCAGAGGAGCGTTCAAAAGCGCCTTCTACCACTGATTTCTTCATCGATCTCGGCATGCCGAAGTCTGAAGTCTCGAAGTATATCGAAATTGGTGATCCGATCACTAGAGAGCGCGAACTCATCCAGATGGGGCAGTGTGTCAACTCCAAGAGTCTTGACAATCGGGTTTCGGTTTTCATCCTCATCGAGGCATTAAAGGTGTTAAAAGGACGAGAGATTCCTTACGACTTCTACGCGGTCTTTACAGTGCAAGAAGAAGTTGGTCTCCGCGGAGCGACTACGGCGGCTTCACAGGTAGATCCAGATTTTGCAATTGGACTGGATGTGACAATTGCCTTCGACGTGCCAGGTGCACAGCCGCATGAAGCGGTGAGTCGATTAGGGAAAGGTGCAGCCATTAAGATTATGGACGGTTCTGTAATTTGTGATCCACGCATGGTTCGTCACATGAAAGCTGTCGCCAAAACCCACGACATCCCTTGGCAAGCGGAGGTGCTTCCCGCAGGAGGAACGGATACTGCAGGATTGCAACGCGCCGGTCGTCGTGGTTCGATTGCGGGTGCGATTAGTATTCCATGTCGTCACATCCACCAAGTAATCGAAATGTGCAGCATTTCTGACATCGAGGCTTGTACGTCGTTGTTGGTAGAGACGGTAGCTGAGATGGATAAGTTGAAGTAGAAAAGCAAAGCTTTTCTACTTCAACTTGTTGCCCTGCGAAGTATACATTGCCCTGCGAAGTATACATTGTCCTGCGAAGTATGCATTGTCCTGCGAATTGGCAATTCGCAGGACAATGAAATACTTTGACAGGGATCGGAAGTTGGCGCAAGCGATTGAGGATATTTTGTGAGCTTTTCTTTCCTGCCTCGTCCTGTCCTGCCATACCACTGGTTCGCAGGTAGGTATAGAAAGGAAATAACTAAAGTTATTTAGATGCCCGTCTGCACGCAAGTTGTCTGCGAACCAGTGGTTCGCAGGATTGTGTACTATCTCAGCCCCACGCTCACCCGATACCTACCTTCATGGTATCGCGCATACAGCGCATCTAACCTTTCAATAATCACATCCTTTCCAATCTCATCAGCCCAAGCCAATAAGCCTTTTGGGTAGTTGACTCCCTTTAGCATCGCTTTATCGACATCCTCGGCAGAGGCGACGCCAAAGTGTAATGCATCGGCAGCTTCGTTGATGAGCACTGCTAGTACACGATCTTGAATTTTCTTGTTCTCCTCTTGGCTTAGTGTGCTTGCAGGACGAATAGCCTTCTTCTGCTCGTCGTATTCATAGAATCCCCGATTGGCCTTACGACCGTGATAGCCCGCATCAACGAGTCGTTTTTGTGAAAAGCTAGGTCGATAGCGGGGCTCTCCCCAATAGGAATGGAACATGCTCTCCGTCACTGCAAAATTGACGTCGTGTCCGATGAAGTCAGTCAGCGTGAATGGCCCCATGCGAAAGCCAAGTGCCTCCATGGCAGCATCAATCTCATGTGGCTGAGCGAGTCCTTCGTCATAAATGCGAAAACCCTCAGAGTAGTAAGGTCTTGCGACACGATTGACGATAAAGCCTGGTGTGTCTTGCGCTACGACAGGTTCTTTGCCCCAAGCAAGCATTAGTTGCACCAGGGTTTCGACGATTTCGGGGTTTGTCTGGGCGGCAGGGACAATCTCGACCAACTTCATGAGTGCCGCTGGATTGAAAAAGTGAAGTCCAACCACCTGCTCAGGGGTTTTGGCGGAAGCTGCAATGGCTGTCACGCTCAACGAACTTGTATTGGTAGCCAGTACGGTGCCTGAGCTTACCAAATTGCTCAATTCTTCAAAGACACGCTGTTTGATTTTCAAGTCTTCGACGATCGCCTCGATGATCAAGCCTGATTCGCGCAGACTAAGCATGTCCTTGACATAGCTGATTCTTGAAAGTGTAGCATCGGCCTGCTCCTTTGTTCTTTTTTCTTTCTTGACGAGTTTGGCGAACAGTCCGCGCATACTCTCATCCGCGCGCCCCAATGCAGCGGGATTGTTGTCGTAAACAAGTACACGATGTCCCGCTTCAGCGGCTACCTGAGCAATTCCTGCTCCCATCGAACCTGAACCTATAATACCAATTAGGGTGTTGCTATCCATAAATGCGAAGATGTGGAATTTGCCTGTTTCCTTCAGGGAAATTCCTACTCGTATCTTTGCGAAAATTCTCCCCCTATGTTCGGTGATATGATGAGCCAAATGCAGCAGCAACAAGAGGCGTTGCAAGCAAAATTATCTGCGATGCGAATCACAGAAACTACAGACGGTATCGCCGTTACTGTATCTGGTACCCGCGAAGTCATAAATGTAAAAATCGACGAAGCGATCATCTCCGACGGAGATGCTGAACAAGTTGAAGACTTGCTGGTCATAGCGCTAAATCGTGCGCTTGCGAAGGCTGCAGAAGTCGAGCAAACCGAAGCACAGTCTTTGATGTCAGGCATGATGCCTGGTGGGATGCCAGATATGAGTAGTCTCTTCGGTAAATAAGCCTTGTTTTTGTCCCTCTTTGGCGAGAAACCCTTTATTGAGGATTTTCGTAAAATCTAAGTAGATTATCAGCGTTTGATGTTGATAAATCTGCCTAAGCTGACTAGATGAAACCATTTTTTCTCTTCCTTATCCTTTGTGTCTCGTTGCAGCTCACTGCACAGACATCTAATCTTGTAGCGAGCTACAGTTTTGAAAACGGTGATGCAGCCGAGAGTAACGGAAGCCAGTCCTTTGATGGATTTGTGTCAGGTAATCCTCAGATTGCCTGCGGAGTAGCCGGCAATAGCTTATTGTTTGACGGTGTGAGCGATTTCATAACCTTCGCCGGGCCAATCAACGAACTGTTTGAGCGGAATGATTTCGTGGTAGCATTTTATTTCCATCCGACGGGAGTTAATCCTCGTCAGACTTTACTGCGCAAAAAAGCGGACTGTGATACAGATGATCGTTTGTTTACTATCGATTATCTCCCCAACCAGGGGGCATTGGAAATCAACTTTCAAGAGAACCCCAGCCGTAGCGTAGGCGGACCAAACAACTTGATTCCGCTCGACCTTTCGCGTTGCTGGCAACACCTTGCTGTAGAGCGAGAAAATAATGAGCTTCGTGTCTTCTTAAATGGAGAGCGTGTGGCGCGATTTTCAGGTCCTTCGCGATTCAACATTGGGAATAATTTCAATTTAGAGATTGCACGCGCTGGATGTCCGACGAGTGAAACAAACTTTCAGGGCTTCATTGATGAACTGAATATTTTCCGTGGGACAATCCCACTCGACACCATCGAGAGTCTCTTTTTTGCACCTGATCAAATTGAGGATGT
>CALDUE010000124.1 GCA_937923485.1 uncultured Saprospiraceae bacterium | reverse complement strand
AATATCACACTTTAGCTTTCTGAAGAACAGACAATAAGCACAACATAAAATTTGCTTTCTCCTAAGATCTCGCACTGGATTGACTACGTTCAACACAGGATTCAATCTTGGCGTTGCACGCCGATAGAATCCTTATTTATTATATGGCGGTTTTTATTTCATTTCGGGAATTCCTAAGTTTAAGAAGACCTTTTTGATAAGTTCTGTTTGCTTAATTTTTATTGTTTGTTCTTCTCTTCCTTCTGCTTTCCAAATAGTTTTTGCATTCACTTCCAATTCAATTGTATCATTCATTCTTGGTGGTGTTCTAATGTTTTCAAAATCTATCCAAATCGTAGTAAATAATTTTTCAAGTCTATTAATATCACAATTGTGGTTCTCAAAAAGTTCTGGCATCCAGGTCATATAATCAACCAATAATTTATTACTTTCTTTCGAGTTGGCATCTTCAGGATTGATTTCTTCGTTTAGAAAATCGAATGTCGCTTTTGTTTCAATTTTATGGTTATACAAATCAATCAAAACGTTTACTGCGAGCCTTCCACTTTTCATATAATCAATACTGATAAATGAATGCGTGAAATTGTGAATTGCTGATTTGTAATTTTTGAATTTCATTTGTTTTCTAACGATTTGCTATTTGGCTTGTCCAATTGAAAAATATGGACCTATTTCTGGTATTTCGTGTGGTATCACATATGTCCATTTCATATTGTGATGACAAACATAAATATCATCAAAGAAATCATCCATTTCAATGTTAGGTATTGCATTTAAACATTCAATTAGATATTGTTGAGGTTCGTTGAAAATAAGAACATTGGTCTTGAATTGTTTAAGATATTCTTTAGTTGCTTTTTCTCCTTCTATATATTTTGTTGCCCCATAGCTGAAGATGTGCCACAAATAGTAATCTAAGTGAGGAGCTTCTCTATTTGCTATGAATTTATCCTTCCATTTTTTCACGGTTTTTGAAACTTCACTTGTTTCATCCTTTATGTATTCTTTTTGAAGAATATTGAATTCAACATTTTGTTCTTGTAACTGCTTTATAATATTATCTTCTGGCTCCATCTATATTTTCGTTTTCCATTTTGAATGCCATATAACGGATGATTATATCGATCGTCTCTCTGAGGAACGAAGAGATATGATCTGATATATAGTGTTATGTGGAGTCTTTCTTATTTTTTTATCCATTGGTCACTTGGATTTATTGGAGATGCTTGTAAATTATATTTTTCAAATGTTTGTTTCGCATTTCGTGGATCACAGATAATTACTGCTTGATCTATATTCACTAATCGCTTTGTTACTTCTTCCTTAATTAACAATAAATTCAGAGCTTTAATTATTGGAGAGTAATTATAATAATCGCTTAATGATTCATACTCGAAGCTATAAGTGCCATTCTTATTTCCTATTGAAATTGTATAGTGAAACTCACCATCTTTCTGCTCAACTCTTTGATTCAATCTAAAGTTTAAAGACGCGAAAGTTGTGTTTAATTTTGGTAATATATTTTCTGTAAAATATTTATCGTGTAGAACTGGAACAAAGCCATAATCAGGCGAAAGTATAATGTAGCTATCTGATGATTGTAGAAAGTGAGAAAATAGGTGTGACAAATTTTGTTTTAAGTTATTGATAGTATAAAATCCATTAGTATATCTGAAGAAGCATTCGTCGTTTATGTTTAAATCACTGAGTTCTCCAAATGATTTCCCGATCTCTTCAATGAAATCTTCATAATTTGGCAATTTATCAAGTTGAGGAATTTTGAACGATTTTTGATATGGATCGTTTATGTACCGTTCAGGAATGAATTGAGCAATTTCTTCATTTGGCAAATCAGGGAAATAAAAGTTGATTAACGAATTGTAATCATAAAACCAATTTGATCGTTTATTAACATAGCTATTATTTTGACTGATGTATCTTAAAATTAAGGCTTTTTGGTCTACGGTTAGATTATCATTTTGATTGCAGTAATAAGCAAAAGTCACAGAATATAAATCAAAAGGTGCATTATAGTCATTGAAGTATTCCTTTCGATCAATGTATGCATTCCAAAATTCTATTCCAATTGTAGGTGCAATTATGGGTGCATATAAATATAAATCGCTACAGTATTTTGATCTGTTTCGTCGATCTGTAAAGTCAATCGTTGTTGATGAGTTTGCAAGTCGAAAATCTTCGATTAAAGCCTTTTTAGTTATTTTCGGTTGAATTAAAAGAAGAGGATAAACGACTTCAGCATCTTTTTCAAGCAATTTGTTCGATAGTAATTCAGCTGCTAATCTTGTTACATCGTCCTTTATTGCTTCATCACCATTTTGATATAGATTACAGATTATATTGGTTTTATCTTTGAACCTTCCAAATCTGATATGTTTTTGCACACCTGATTTATAGTCTATTAACGTTTGTTCAAATTTCAGAAGTGCTTCACTTGTATTTCCTTTATCAATTAATGAGTTAATCAGCTCAACTTGTTGGGAAGCGTATCTTCTGGAACTTTTGTCTGAATTAATTGATGTAACACTTTCTTCTTTCTTAAAATATGATGGTTCAATTATTCTATTTTCATATTGTAATGTTATAGTTGTATCGTTAAGGATAAATTCATCAAATTCACTCATAGTTATATTTTGTCCATTTGAATCATAAATGACGAATAAAAATATTATTTGGATTAGGTTCTTCATTTTAATTTGATTCCACATAACTACTGGCTATATACACCAGTTCCATGTATTTCGCTTGTGTCTACACCAAATCTAAGGAATCCAACGGACTTTTTATAGTCTGATTGCTTACAGCAAGCACATGCGTGTAAATTTCAGTAGTCTTGCTACTGCCATGTCCCAGGCTAGCCTGAATATAACGCAAATTAGTTCCCGCTTGTAAAAGGTGCGTCGCATAGCTGTGTCTCAAGGTATGGGGGGTCGCCCATGGGCTGATTTTAGCTGCCTGGGCCATACGCCGAAAGATTTTATTGATGCTACTAGTGCTGTACTGGCCACCATCCGCTCCTTCAAATAACCAGTAGGATGGCTTATACTTTCGAAAATACACCCGTAAAAGCTCCAAAAGCTTGATTGACAGTACAGTATGACGATCCTTTTTTTGCTTTGACCCCTTGATAAAGATAAAACCCTGGTCAGAGTGAATGTCACACAAGCGAAGTCGTGTTACCTCGGAAATTCGAAGGCCTGCAGCATACATCAATGTAATGATCGATTTATGCTTGATGTTAACTACTACATTAAGCAGGCGTTTTACCTCTTCTTGGCTCAATACGTTAGGTAAGGTTTGAGACTTCTTCGGTCGAGTTAACGCATATTTTGCGCGTTCTCTGCCTAAAACCTGTTCATAGTAAAACTTGACCGCATTAACCATACCGTGCTGTTGACGATCACTATAGTTATGCTCAGTCTTCAATTTAAACAGGTATGCTTCTATTTCAGTCTTACCTAAGTCGTCAACAACAACCCCTTGATGAGCAGCCAAAAAGAGCTTAAAGTTGCTTGAATAATTCTTCAATGTGTTTTGGCTGTAGCCCTTTAGAATTATCTTCTGTTCATAGCTAGCAAGGATCTCAGCCTCACTATCCGTCAATTTACGCTTGGTTACAGGCTTTTTCTCTTTCCTCTCTACAATCTCAACATGATCTGAAAAAATAGCCAAAAGATCCTGATAAAGCTCCGGACGATTAGCAATACTCCATAGCTTTTGGCTAGGATGATACCAGCTTGTGGATAACGCTTTCACACGCCGACGCCATTCACTTTGAGAAAAAGGCACAAGGAATTTTACCCGCCCTTCACCACTAGTTGCCTTAAATATTCTTGCCTTTTCCATTATTCACTTAGTTAGTACTGCAATAATAGCTATCCAAGTAGTTATTTATCAGATACTTACAAAATTAAGTGTATATTAACCGTTCTAAACGTTTATATCGGTTATGCACACTTGTAGAATTTGTAAGAAGCCGATCAGCGGTCGTAGTGATAAACAGTATTGCTCCGCCAAATGCAGATCGTACTATCACAACACGCTGAAAAAAGTCACTCTAAACGCTACTGCAGCGGTAGATGCCATCCTCCATCGAAATAGGTCTATCCTGCTAGAAGTTATGGGTAAAAACGCTCACCAGAAGACCATCCCTCAATCTGTACTCGAGAAGAAAAAATTTAGCTTCAATTATTGCACTGGCATCTATGAAAATGCCAAAGGCAAACGGTACTACAACGTCTATGACTTTGCCTATATGAAATTTAGCGATGGTAGACTACTCATTATAAGGCGGCAAGCATAGTCGAGCAAACAGCTAAACCAGTTGAAGGCTTAGCCCAAATCCCGCCAGCCCGCGTCGGAACGCGGAAGCCACTGGCGCTTACACCCGCTCAAGCACCACAGCACTACCCTGCCCTACACCTATGCAAGCCGTAACTAAAGCATAGCGCCCTTTGCGACGTTGTAATTCACGTGCGGCCGCAAGAATGATGCGTGCGCCGGTCATGCCGAGCGGGTGACCGATCGCTATCGCTCCACCGTTAGGATTGAGACGCGGATCATCATCAGCGAGACCGAGTTCGCGGGTTACCGCAAGTGCCTGAGCGGCAAAGGCCTCGTTGAGCTCGATGACGTCCATCTCATCAAGCGTTAGGCCAGCGCGTTTGAGCGCGAGGTAGCTGGCTGGTACTGGACCAATCCCCATGATACGCGGCTCAACACCAGCTACACCGCTACTCACGATACGAGCGATCGGCGTCAGGTTATGGGTTTTGGCGGAAGCTGAACTAGCAATCAATAGCGCCGCTGCACCATCGTTGAGACCTGAAGCATTCCCAGCTGTGACACTCCCCTCCTTAGCAAAGGCAGGACGAAGCTTACTGAGAACTTCAGTAGTCGTGCCCGGACGAATAAACTCATCTTGAGAAACGATCAAATCCTCCTGTTTGCGACGCGGAATGGCAATCGGAACGATCTCCTCCGCCAATCTTCCCTCCTCCCTCGCAGCAGTAGCTTTCGCTTGACTCCAAGCGGCAAACTTGTCTTGATCTTCCCTACTGATCTTACGCTCGTTGGCCAAATGTTCGGCCGTTTGGCCCATCGCATGCGTGCCATAAAGCTCCTCCATTTTCGAATTGACGAAGCGCCATCCAAAACTAGAATCGTAGAGTTTGCTGTCGTTACCATAGCCTTGCGCTGACTTCGACATCACGTACGGCCCACGCGTCATGTGCTCAACCCCGCCAGTAATGAAGAGGTCTCCCTCGCCCATACCAATAGCGCGAAACGCATGCACCGCAGAAGAGATTCCCGATGCGCAGAGGCGATTGACCGTCTCCCCGGGTACCGACCACGGCAGGCCGGCAAGAAGCAAAGCCATACGCGCCACGTTCCTGTTGTCCTCACCCGCTTGGTTGGCACAACCCAAGACCACGTCATCGATCGCCGAAGGATCTAAAGAAGGATGACGCCCTAGCAATTCGCGAATAGGATGCGCCGCCAAATCGTCTGTACGAACAGGAGATAATGCTCCACGGAATTTACCAATTGGCGTACGAACGCCGTCAATGAGAAAAGCTTCAGGCTTGGACAAGATGATTGAATTTTAAGGTCAGGATTGGCGCAAAGGTAATTTATCTCGTGTCTGTTTTGCGCAACGTACTTTGTCCCCATGACGCCACGTGAAATTACCGATAAGATGCTCGAAAAAGATGCCTTTAGCAAATGGCTGGGCGTCGAAGTACTGGATGTTGGCCTCGGTACGAGTCACATCCGTTTTGTGGTGCGCGAGGACATGTGCAACGGATTCGGAACAGCGCATGGCGGCATCGCACATTCGGTCTCAGATAGTGCTTTTGCCTTCGCCTGCAACAGTTACGGCACCAAGGCGGTGGCTGCAGAAACAGCGATTTCTTACTTCAAAGCCCTCTATCCTGGCGACGTCGTGGATGTCATTGCCGAACAGGAACACCGCACTCGAAAACTTGGCCGCTATCGCATCACCTTGTTTCGTGAAAAGGAGAAGGTGGCGCTGTTTTATGCGACCTGCTATCACTTGGATTTGACCTGGGAGAAATAAACTTTGCCTCAAAGGTGCGGGAGCGCGAACCAAGAGCTGCCTTCGAACGCTTTCATTAAGAACTTCAACCGACCAATATGAGATTTCCTAGCAAGGCCAATACATTCATGCGCAAGCTGCAAAAAAACAACGAGCGCGAGTGGTTCAATGAGCACAAGGATGCCTATAAGGCCGCTCATGAAGAGGTGAAAGCTTTCGCCAAAACTTGCTTTGAGGGGCTGGCCAAAAAAGACGTGCTTGTTGAGGGAAAGTCGCCGGTTATGCGCATCTATAGGGACATCCGTTTTTCGAAAGATAAAACTCCGTACAAGCGGCATTGGGGTGGCGGCATGAACCGACTTGGCGCCGAACGGCGTGGTGGCTACTACTGGCATGTCGAGCCAGGTGGCATTCAACAATGGGAAGGCTTCGACACCAAAGCACATGCTTTTGTCGGAGGTGGTTTTTGGTCTCCAGAAGCAAAAGACCTGAAGCGAATCCGCGAAGAGATCGCTGTCGATCATGTTGCGTTCCGCAAGTTGCTCAATTCCAAAAAGATCAAATCAACTTTTGGAGGCTTGCACCAAGGCGACAAGTTGAAGACTTCACCGAAGGGATACGACAAGGAACATCCCGCCATAGATCTGCTCAACCATAAGGCCTTCGTCCTCGTCCGTTATTTTTCGAAGGCTGAAGTAGAGGCCGATGATTTTTCAGAGAAGATCGTAAAGTCGTTTGTAGATATGCGTCCTTTCCTCGATTACATGACGAACGTACTTACGACAGATAGCAACGGCGTTTCACTGTTGTAGAGAGCAGAATTAAACTTATCATAAAGTATTGTAAAATACTTATTGGTGCAGCATCTTTGAAACCATGGGTATGAAGGCCTTTTACTACATAGGTTTTTTGTTCAGCTTTTGCTTGCTGAGCTGCACGCCTGTAGTAGTGCTGCAGACCTCGACCACTGATTTAGACTTAGAGGTAGATGCCTATATAAAGACTTATCCAGATCTTGAAATCGCCTATGATTTTTGGTCAGCCGATGGAGTTCCTTTCATTTCGTTTTTCAATCCAACGAATGACACACTTCATCTTGACCTTAGCAAGTCTGAGATGAGACTGATCAGAGACAACTACAGTGAAAGCTTAGAGGATGCAATCTTGTCTCAAGCAGGAAGTGCTTCTTTCTCTGATGTATACCCAAACGAAGTCTTTCTATTTTCCAATAAAAGAGTGCAGCTAGTGTTAATTCCGCAAAGGTGGGCATCGATTTATGGACCGAGTTGTTACTCCCCTCGCAATATCCAGCGGGGTGGCGAAATGGAATTCAACTATATATACTCTAAAGACGAATCAGCAAAAGAGATAAGGCATGACTTCGACTCTGCTCCGCTAACGAGACTTAGGAGAAGAGATATTGATTCTTACCAGCGTACAAGCGCTGGACCAGATCAATATTACATTGACAAGAGTGTCAATATGAATCCCAATGATGCATTTATTTTTTTAGACATCTTCACAGCTATTCTATTGTCTATATAAACGCAATCTAGAATTTAGCAACTCTTTCAACAAGTATTCGTCCTTCTTCGTCTTCAACTTTTAGGATAAAGGTCCCAGCAGGCCATGCACTCGTATTCAAATTTAGGTTTTCGCCAAAACTCGTATGCATAAGCTGCCCTAAGCTCGAATACACAGACCACTGATAGGTTTTGACGTCAACTGTTGTCGCAACAAGGCTTTCCGAAATCGGATTTGCCATGATTAGTTTTGCCGAAAGGCGAGGAGAAGAGGTGCTTGACGTGAATGGCGCAATGATTCTAACTACAGTGGGACCGGTAGTTACGCCATAGAAACCTAACAAGTCGACTTCGACAACTTCGCCACTAGAAGCTCCTCCCGTATAGACATAGATCGCTTCTCCATCTCCTGTTCTGTTTACCAATACATGCTCTAGCCATGGCACTGTAGATGTCGCAAGAGCATCCCACATCGTATTAGATCGAACGGCCAAACGAATGGTGTCACCAATGCCTGTAAATTGAACGGCACTGGTATCTACCCAAGAAGTAATTCCCGCAAATTGATGAACAACAAATGAACGTTCAACTCCACATCCTTCAAATGTTATTTCTTCAAACCTATCGTCCTCACCTTCATAAAAACTATAGATTACAGAATGACTATTGCTGTCTAATAATGCCCTTTCATTAAATTGTATAAACTCTCCTCTACTTGAACCTTCATAAGTGTGCATACTTTGAGAAGAGAATAGTAAGTCTCCGCCCTCTGGCCCAACTAGAATGGTATCGGAAAGTGAAACGCTTATCCCTGGTGATGCCGGATTTTGAGTGAGTACGATTCCATCAGTCATGCCGTTGGTTCCTGTAAGGGTCAATGTCGCCGTGCGTACTTCGCACCCTTCATTTCGAAGTACTTCAAGACTAAGTGCAGTATCGCTAGGAGATCCTGTGAGACCGTTTTGCGCCAACAACCAGTTTGGTAGTCCGGTAACACTCCACTCAATCGTTGAGGATATTGGAATGCTCAACATTTGCGTATTCGCCGCTAAGGAAATCGGACCGTTGTTCCACTCCACCACAGCGAGCCCACCTTGGAATATCAGGTCAATATCTTCTGTCTCGCCAAGTTCAATATCGCAAGGGCCAATAAAGGTTTCTTGGCTCGTCGTGAAGCGCGCACGCAACGGCACGTCGCGTAAGACCGTCGAGTCAATGAGATATGTAAAGGTATAATCTACCTCATCCGAAACGCGCTCTTGAACGATAAGCTCGTCGGCATCAAAACTGCTGTTGTTATCTAAATCAACCCAAACATGGAAAAACGCACCATTGCCATTTTCTTGAATATTTACATCAATCGAAAGCACTGGCGAAGCCGGATCTAAATTGATCGTAAGTGGTCCCGCATGAAGACCATAATTCTCTGGTGTTTGCAAGTTGGGCAAAGCCGTACCATTGATTCCTAACGCATCAATGAGTGTCTCGCTTCCTGATCCAGGTTGCGCGCAATAGCGCAATCCACAACCATTGGTCACGGCAGAACTAAATGCACTCCAGTCACCCGTAGATCCATCGGCGCAGTGGTTACGTGCGCGATACATGACGCTGTCACAAGGCTGCAAACCACCAATGGTTCGGGTGAGGCCTGGGCCAATCGAGCCACTGTTTTGTCCCCCGACAACGAAGTAGTCAATTTCGGTTCTGTCTTGCCCGTTGTCATCCCACGCAATTGAAATTGAAGTAAAATTTTGACCGGTGGTCGTTAACGTTGGGACCGTTGACGCGCAAGTGCTCGCCGGGAATGCGAGATAGGAGCGCGTTGTCCCTAAGAAGAATCGGACGCGATCGAGTTGACCCGCACTAAAATGTTGACGACACGCCTGGCGGCTGTAGCTCATGATGTTGCGAGTGTCAGGCGCGAAGGCGTCCGCATTCGCATCCACCTCCGTTCCTGTGTAGTCACAATCTCTATCAACCACATAGCGATCACAGTCTACGCTGAGCAGGTTTGGATCGGCAGGTGTATCACAGACGTCGTCTCCTCGTGTTTCGCAATTGCTACCGTCGACGAGTTCGTCGGTAAGCGAGCCGCAATTTGAGGTTCCATGTGTGTGGTAAAGTCCGAGAAAATGTCCGACTTCATGTCCAAGGGTCGTTCCATTGGTAAAGCAACTTGCCCTCACAATGGTAAGGTCACGACGGGTAGGTGGCAAGTAAGCATAGCCACATACCTGACCGCCAGAGGTACTCGAAGCGCGGTTGGGAATGAATACATTGATCACTCCTGAGACTTCGTGCGCCTGGCGCAAAGCGAATTCTTCGCTGTATTGGTAATCAAAAAAGGCGCTGTCAGCAATGAGTCTTGGTGATTCGACCTCTTTAAAAATGATGTTCCCTGAAGCATAGAGCGCATTTAACTCCACGAGCGCTGAGGCACATGCTGCTTCAGTTACTGCTCCGTTTCCGTTCTCATCAGCGATTCGGTGAAAAAGGATGGGTACAAAAATCGTATCCATTACCGACCGAAAGGATTGGCTGAGGTTAGGGTTGTTCGCCTTCAAGAAAGCGATCTGCTCGGGGGTGTTTATCTGTCCACAGGCATGGGGTTCGGCTTGCGCCAAAACAAGAGAAACCGAGAGGGAAAGAAGTAGTGTGAGAAGATTTCGGAACATAAGCTTGTTGTGAAGCAAAGACTACACCGAATGTAAGTTACTAGCGATTCGGTTCACCAGGCTTCAGCCTGGCCGCCTAGTATTCAAATTGCAGCATAAATGCTGCACAACCGAATCGTGAACTCGAAGGGTGGTGTAAACCATTCGCAGACTTTGGCCTTCTAAACAGTAGAATGCCAGCAGCCCCAAAATTCAACTTCATCGCCACCCTCATCACCGACACAGCGAACATGCCGCGTGTCCAAGGATCGATACTGCCTATCCCAGCGAAAATCGCAAAAGCCATCCCTACCCGACCTGATCGTACACGCCGCGTTAATGTTTTCATCGAAAAGTTACCCGTGTATCAAGCCAAGATCGCTGGCAATGGGCGTGGAGGCTACTTCGTGCCTGTCAATAAGCAGCGGCGCGAGTGGCTGGAAGAAAGACATGGCGAGAAGGCCAAACTGAAGGTCATCTTCACGCCCGATAAAAGTAAATATGGTCTTCCCGTGCCTCCCGCTTTTGAGGTTCTTCTCGCAGAAGATGCCCTCCTTCGCAGCTATTTTGATGAGCTAACAGGCGGCGTTCAGCGCCGCATTCTCTTCGGCCTAGCTTCTTCCAAACGCGAGTCAACACAGCTCCACCGAGCGATACGAACTGCAGAGTATTTGCTTGAGGTGCATGGGGAGGTTTCGCTGAAGGAGTTAAGTAAAAGATGGCGCTTGGTGAAGGGGGAGTTGAGGTAGTAAACACATTTCCATGCTATGAGCGTTTACTAGAATTGCTTGACGTTAGTGTGTAGTTGTTCTAAGATGGGTTTACGCTTTCTGCAATTGTCCTATCGTTGCTTTACTCGCCTCGATTTGTCCGTAATGTACTTGACAAGGCTTTAGCATATTTAGAGA
>CALDUE010000123.1 GCA_937923485.1 uncultured Saprospiraceae bacterium | reverse complement strand
GTGCTTTCGAATACTACCTTGCGAATCACAACAACGGTCGACCGATCATTATCGCTGGGCATAGCCAAGGCACTACTCATGGCAAACGTCTCGTCAGAGAGTTCTTCGATGGTAAGCCTTTAGCCGATCAACTAGTGGCGGTATACCTCATAGGAATAGGCATTCCGCAAGATTATTTCTCCACCATCAAGGTTTGCACAGATCCTAGTCAAACAGGCTGCTTCGTCACTTGGCGCACGTGGCAACGACCAGCCGCTCCGTGGACAAAAGGGAATATTAGCTTTGGCGAATCCGGCAATTCTCCCTACGCGTATGTCGTAAATCCGCTCACTTGGTCCACTTCTGATGAGTATGCACCTGCGTCCTTAAATCGTGGCGGCACTGCACTTAACTTTAAAATAAAAGAGGCTCGCTGCGATGCGCAGAATCACAAAGGAATACTTTGGATTAACGAGCCAAAGTATTTTCTTAAATTCCTAGTCAATATCGAGAATTGGCACGTTGCCGATCTGAATTTATTCTACGAAAATGTAAGGGAGAATGCTGTGGTGCGTGCCGAGGCGTATACAAAAAGTTAGTGCGTTCTAGTGGAGAATTGCCAATTGTTAATTGCTAATGGCGAGATGTTTAGCTCGCCTTCGGCTCATTTTAAACACTGGCTATAGCATTTTGAGTGGGCGTCCCTAAGGCACATTAACAATTATCAATTGGTAATTATTAATTGAATTTATGCTCAGCATAAATTACTCCCCCGCCCTCCGATCCAAGCTCACACTCTGCCCTAAGTCCACCAATGGTTGAAGCTTGTACACCTCCAGTAACTGGCTCAGTGCATCGGCGTTTTCGACAACCAAAAGGACAATCGTACTTTTCGAAGGATTATCGTAAAAGGTGTAGCTGTAATTTTTTGAGCGCGGACGATTGACAGCTGCGATCTCTTCGAACTTGCCACCAAGCCGCTCCCAATTTTCGGCAGGTTCGCTATCTA
The DNA here is from genome assembly GCA_937923485.1 of uncultured Saprospiraceae bacterium. GTDB lineage: Bacteria > Bacteroidota > Bacteroidia > Chitinophagales > Saprospiraceae > CALDTK01. Next base: position 10,960 of record CALDUE010000123.1, on the reverse strand, counting down.
TGATGATGAGCTTTGTAAGCTGCGGATAGCCCATGGAAGACTTCGCACCAGGCGAAGAAAGCGGTGCTCTCAAGAACGAAGAACTCACCTTAAAACGTTTGAAAAGCTCATCCGTATACTCGGTTAACGACTCTTCATTTTCCGTATTCGAATAGATTCCCACGCGATTAAAAAGCACGTTGAGGTCCCTATCTGCGTCAGGGAAAGTTTTGGCGAAAGCTTCAATAGCCGCATCCACAAAGGGACGATCTATCGTTTGACGTTCGCGCAAATAACTATTGATTAAAGGGTGAATCGCTTTGGCAAAACCATTGATCGTTTCATCAGCATACCAGTCTTCTTCATCAATGTATCCATTGAGTTGCTCGTAGGCCCAGCCGTTCCCAATCGCTGTTGCTAAGCCTTCATTGAAATAGGTATATGCATGCGTCGCAAAAGGGCTTTTGCTCAACATGAACCAGTCATCAATCTGCTTCTGCAAATCTGCCGGCTGTTCGTCGTAAATGGAGTGACACATCTCATGCACAGCTACGCCAAGCGTCGCTTTGTAATCCTCATCGTTTTCACTCAAATAACTACAAACAAGGGTATTCACCTTCGGAACTGCACTTGTCACGCCACTTGCCAGAGGGATCGGGCAGAGAGCCGTAGTGAACGAAATGTCTGAGGGCCAAGGCGTGCCGTAAAAACTGCTGACTTGGTAAAACAACCTCGAAACGCGGTCCTCGTACGCGTCAAGAAACCTTTCCGTCCGTTGAATATTTGCCAGTTGGGGATTCCACACAAGACGCTTGTAGTAGGGTTGAGCTTTCGCCAAAACATCCTCCAATTTTGCGTGCTCTTGAATAGGAAGCAGTCCAAAAATGCGCTGAGAGAAGTCTTCTAAATCAGTAGAAGCGGCGCTGTGCGTCCACATGAAATCCATCACAGTTCGTGCGCGATAACGTCTTTTAGGCAAGCCTGATCGGCGATATCCTTGAGTGAAATCGATAGACTTAAAATCAGCGACTAAGGCAGCAAACACAGGATCTTCAGCCGTATTTTCCTCAATAAAAGCACGGTAACTCTGCGAACTATGTTCTCCATCAGCAGCGGTGTGTACAAAGTGAAAGACACAAAGCACCTCATTGGTCGTGAAAGAAAAGTCAGGAGCTTTTTGAAAAGTGGCTTGTGGGGAGACCTGAGCGAAACTCGAGACTTGTAATCCTACCACACCTGCGAGCATCGCGACACCTAAAACTAGGTGACGCATTGCGTATGTTAGGTGTGTGATGCGAATCATTAAGGCTTTAACGTTGGGAGGGTAGGAGATAGTTTATGTACGTTTCCATCATTGGCAAGGTGCAGTACAAATGAAAAAAAGGGCCTCCAGTCTCCTGAAGGCCCTTTTTTGTTTGTCCTGCGGTTTGCCGATCCGAAGAAGTTTTCGGGTCAGGAAAGTATACCAGCGTCACAAATGCATACTCGCGTCATGCCCGAATACCAGCGCCAAGACACACGCTATTACGAGCGTATCTCATTCCCTTCGCGATCCAAAATCACTGGATCACCAAGGCCTAACTCTTTCAAGCCTTCCATCTGCGTTGCCTTGTCACCGACAACGATGTAGCGCATGCCGTCAGGCTTAATGTACTTCGAGATGATCTGCTTCGCTTCTTCGAGTGTCATGCCATCTAGCTCCGCCTGACGTTCTGCTTTGAAGTCAGCATCGAGGTTGTAGGTAGAAATCTGTTGAAGTAAACGAAGCTTGTCACCAAGACTCTCATTGGCCAAAGCTTCAGAGCGCGTAAGCGTAGTCTTCGTCTTCATAAGATCCTCCTCAGAATAATCATCAGCATAGCCATCAAGAATCTCCTTGAACAACTCAGCAGACTCCTTCGTCACGTTTGCACGAACGTTAGAGAACGCTACAAAATATCCTTCCTGATTCGTCTGCGGTACACGAGAGTACGCGCCGTAGGTATAGCCTTTCTCCTCACGTAACTGCTGGAACAAACGTGCTCCACCAGAACCGCCAAGGCGCTCGTTCACCACGGTGAGCTTGTAGTAGTCTGGGTCGTTTGCCCCAGGTGCTGGCTGCCCAATGTAGATTACTGATTGCTTAGAATCAGGCACATCAACGAAGAACACGCGCTCTTTACGGACCTCATCCATTTCTACTTTTGGCAATGTAACCTGTGGTCCTTGCCACTTGTCGTTGTATGCTAAGAAGGTCTTCGAAACCTCCTTTGACGATACCGCGCCTACCACGTGAATAGTGGCCAAACGAGGATTGAAGTACTTTTTGTAGTAGTCCTTCAAGTCTTGAATAGTCAACGATTCTATAGAGCTGATCGTGCCACCTGTCGGGCGAGCCATACGACTATCTGCACCATAAATTACCTTCTGGAAAGCTTGTGAAGCTGCGTAGCCAGGCTGCGCGATTTGCGATTGAACGCGGGCGAGTGCTCCAGCTTTTAAACGCTCAAATTCAGCTTCATCAAAACGAGGCTCAATCATCGCTTCCATCACTAGTGCTACCGTAGGCTCAAAATTTCGAGCAAGCGTATTCACATACAGCGTAGAGTTCTCACGGCCACCCACAAACTGAACCGAAGCGCCTAATTGACCGATCGCATCGGCATACTGCTCAGGCGTTTTCGTCTTGGTCCCTTCGAGGATAAGGTCGGTCAAAATTGATGCAAGTCCTTCCTTGCCTTCTGGCTCAGCAAGTGCCCCTCCATTAAATCGAATCGAATACGTCACAAGTGGAAGCTCATCGCTTTCAACGCCCATAATCTTAGCGCCATCCTTCATGTCAGCTGTGTAGATCTCTGGAGTTTTAGCGACAACTTCACCTACTAATGCTGGCTTTATCGAACGATCAATTTTCGATGGCGTACGCGCAAAGTCCGTCGCTGACTCATCCATTGGTTCTGGCTCAGCACCTTCAGTTACTTTTTCTTCTACAACAACCGCCTTCGTGGCACCTTCCACGATAAGGTCCAACTGGCCCTTCGGAACGAAGCTCGTGACGATGTACGGTCTTTTCGCGATGTACTTGTTGTAGACGCGTATAACGTCCTCAGGTTTTACCGAAAGGAGAGCCGCCGCCTGTACTTTCAAGTGGTCTGGATTACCATAAAACTCATTGGCTCCGGCTAGTGCGAAGCTCTTAGAAAGTGCAGAAGATAGATTGCCATAAAATTGCGTTTCAAGCGAATTTCTGATGCGCTCCATGTCTCGCGGATCAATTCCATTTTTTTCGAAACGCTCAAATGCTTCATCAATTCCAGCTTTGACATCATCGAGGTCAACCTTGTCATTCGCACGAGCGGCAATGACGAACTGACCAGCCAGATTGCTCGAGCCGTTGTAGGCATAAGGCTGCGCGGCAAGCTTCTTTTCTTGTACGAGTACATTATAGATCGGCGCGCGCTTTCCATCTGTCAAAAGCTCGGCGAGATAGTCGAGTGGATACTCATCTGGGTGTCCTGCTTGAACTACTGGCCAAACCATGTTGAGCTGTGGAAGCTCTGCAAAATTATCTTCGTGATAAAGTGAAATCGTTTGCTTAAGCACGCCCAATTGCGGCTTTAAAGGCTCAACTTCTGGTCGTGAAGGAATCTCATCGAAATAGTACTTCACCTTTTTGAGCACTTCCTTCGGATCGACGTCTCCCGCAATCACCATGGTAGCATTATTCGGTCCATACCACTTGTCGTAGAACTCTTTCACGTCTTCTACAGTCGCTGCTTGCAAGTCTTCGAGGCTACCGATTACTTGCCAATTGTACGGGTGACCTTCTGGGTACATCGCCTTATCGATGACGTAACTTTCGTGCCCATATGGACGGTTGTCTACGCGCTGTCGCTTCTCATTTTTTACGACTTGCTTCTCGTTTTCCAAGACCGCAGTAGTAACGGTGTTAATCATGAATCCCATGCGGTCGGCCTCCATCCAAAGCACTCGATCGAGGGCATCTTTAGGGACTACCTCGTAATAGGTGGTTCTATCGCTAGAAGTACCGCCGTTAAACTCGCCACCGAGATCTTCGATAGCTTTGAAGAATTCGCCTTTTCCAACGTTTTCAGATGCTTGGAAAAGCATGTGCTCAAAGAAGTGGGCGAAGCCTGTACGCCCAGGTTTTTCGCGGTTTGAGCCGACATTGAACATGATTGCAACAGCGGCAACTGGATCTGAATGATCTTCGTGTATGATGACTTCCAAGCCGTTGTCGAGAACATGCTTGGTGTATGGGATGTCGAGGTTTGCTGTCCCGTGCGAAGCACGAGGATTCGCTGGGACTTGCGCCAAAACCAGCGTTGCACTCAGCACGAGTGCAGATGCAGAAAAGAGTTTTTTGATCATGATAGGGGTTTTCGAACTGTTTGTGCTTTCGCCAAAACCTGAGATAGGAAACGCAATAGCCCTGACAAGTTAGTAAACATGAACGAAGCGTTCATATGATCTCGACAGAATCGGCGATTTTAACTATGAAACGTGCTCGTTAGCAAACATTAGGACTGATGGGTTTTGCCTTGGCTTTGAAAGCGTTAGCGTGTTAATAGAGAGGTCGGGTTGCGATTGGTCCTCTCGACCGAAGCCCCACGCTGGTATTGTGAGCGACTGCGAATCGAATCGTGTTAGGTGCGTAGCGGACTTGGTCCTCTCGACCGAAGCACCATTAAAGCATTTTGAGCGACTGCGAATGCCAAAACGTTAGGTGCGAAGCGGAGAGATCTTCCTACCAAACCACCGTCTCCATTTATCGCGCACCGTTTCTATCACAGATTTTGCCCCCAAGTTCCTTTGACCTCAAAAGCATCCACGTTAAAATGATTCTGATGCATACGGACCTATTAGTTAGAAACTATGCTCTCACCATTTAGTACTTTCAGTATCTTACGAAAAATATGCGATTTACATTTCTTTTGGCCTTTTGCTTTACGCTGTCACTTTTACAAGCCCAAACTGCTGCAACATCTCAACGAGCCAGTTTAGGGCTGCAAGTAGCATCAGGTCAGTTCGGAGGGTTTGGAGAAATTTTCATCAGGCCTAATATTAGTGCTTGGGGATCTTTTGGCTTCAGTCAAAGTGACGGTCAATTAGGTTTTGGAGAAGACACCATCTCTGGAAGTTCTTTTTTTGTACCAGAAGAAACACTTTTCTTTGATGAAATCCAGCGAGAAATTATTGTACGAGCAGGCGTACGTTTTTACATACCAACGATCAAGGAAAAATGGCAAATCTGGTATTCTCCAATTTTAGGCTATCGTAACAGGACTGCGCCAACAGAAGAGTACGCACAAGCTTTTCAGCGAGAGGACTTGCACTTTTTGTCAGAAATTACTGGCCGACTTAGGGCTGAACGCGAATTACAACTTGGTGGCGAAGTAGGGACGCGCTGGATGTTTTGGCGAAAGCCTGAAGCATCTTCAGGGTTATACCTGGAAGGGAGCTTGTCAATGCTCGGAAAACGCTCCCTACTAGATAACGTCTCTACTGAGGGCCGTGCAAATTTAGGCATTCGAGCCGCTTTCGGTATTAGCTTTTAATAATTTCAATTTGTATAAATGAAGTACTGTTTCCTATTATTCACCTTCAGCTTAATAAGCTCGTTATTTGCTCAGGAAGTTGAAACTTCACCCGTCAGTAGAAACGAAATTTTTACGGACCTTTCGGGTGCCATATCCGAGAACTTTAGAGTTGACTTTAGCCGAAGAGGTAAAAAGAAAGGCGCAGTTGTGTTAGGTATTCGTACTCGGACAGCGTCTGCAAGCGTAATTATTGATACGAATCAAATGGTTAGGTTTGATGACAGAAGCCAATCTATTCCAAAAGGCCTAAAAGCTCTTGACATAAGTATTGGAGTCAAGTCATTCATAGGAAATAGGCAGCCCCAACGCGGTTTCTGGTTTCAGCTCACAGCGCTTACTTCATTAGCTCAATGGCGAAGCAATGCTTACAAGGAAGCACAAGCAAATTCATTTTTTCCAGACGAATTTCGAGAGCAACTAAGAACATTTGGACTAGAAGGAGACATTGGTTACCGTTATGTATTAGATAACGGTCTAAGTATTAATGCATTCATAAGTTGGACCACCTTAGTGCTCCGGGAAGAATTAATATCAGAACGATTCACACCGGGGCAACGTAAAAGAGGTGGCTTTGATAGCGTCCTGAGTGGCTCATTCCTCACCATCGGCTATGTATGGTGAGCCGTGTGGCTCGAAAACTCCCGCATTCAACCAAAACATTAAAACCCAATCTTTATCTCACGTAACTCCCTCCATATGAAACTAGCTATTCAGTTTTCGTCAGTCTTATTATTGTCTATTCTCCTTTGCTACCAAGGACAAGCACAAAACTCCTTAGACCTATCCTCCTCAGCCGGAATCAGCTTTCGACTGTCCGAAAATGGAACCATTGGGCGAAGATTAAATAAAGGCGATGACCCTGGGTTCGCATATCGTTTTGGAGCAGCATACTCCTTACAAGTCTCACCAAAAATGTACCTAAGCACTGGTGTTCAGTATGCCAGCTTAGCTTCGAAAAGATTTTTTGATGCTGGTGATTTACGATGGGGAACACAATGGAATGGGACGGAATTCGACCCAAACATTCCAAGTGGTGAAGACTTCGGGTCTTTCACTAGGAGAGATCGGAAGTTTCTTATCGAAGTACCCCTTTCTCTAAGGAGGTATATCTGCGCGCAAAAGCGTTTCTATATACACGGCGGTCTCACGCCAAGTATTCATCTGCATGACAAGGATATCCTTGAGGAAGAGGGTGGAGATCGAGAAGCAATCAGAGATACTAATGCGGACTTTCAAACTTTTCAACTCGCAGCTCGAACAGGCGTAGGCATGGATTGGCCACTTTGCGAAAAGTTCAACCTTTTCACTCAACTCAACGGTCAAGTCAATCTGCTCGAAGAAGTAGCAGATTCTGGTTTGCGCTGGTGGGACCTAAGCGGCCAAGTAGGTGTTCGCATAGGGCTGTAGTTTAGCCTACATCTCATGCGCATCGTTTTTCTAAGTTGACCAGGTTTGGCAGTCGTCAGACGTTTCGAGTCCGTATTTTTCGTGATCTTGTCCCAGCATTATCTAATGCGAATGCTCGACAACACGCCTTCATGAAGTTAGCCCTGTACATACCGATACTTGCCTGTATCCTGTTCTCGACCGCCAATTTTGCTATTGCACAAAGTTCCTTTGAAGCTTCAGGCTCAGCTGGTGTGAGTTATTATCGCGCAGAAAGACTGGTGACAGGAGGAAGGCTCAACGATGCGGATCAGGCACAGTTTGCATACCGCTTGGGAGCTGCTTACTCGGAGAATCTTTCTACCCGTTGGGATGTATCTGTCGGCGTCAATTATGCCAGTTTTGCCACCAGCTTATCTTTCGATCCCCAAGATTTCCGATGGGGAGATGAGTGGGATGGGACTCCATTCGCACGAGGAGTGGCGACCCCAGATAGTTTCCCTGACGCAATATTTGTAAATCGAACCTACTACCTAGAGATACCAATCTTTGCACGCTACTACTTCAGTGATGACCGAGGCCTGTATGCACTTGCAGGAATCACCCCAGCTTTCCATTTAAGGTATGTGAATACGCTGAAGCAACCTGATGCAGAGACGATTACGTTGAATGTTAACACACGCGAACCTGTCCGCGATTTTCAAGTAGCACTTCGCATAGGAGCAGGGAAGGATTGGACCCTCACCGAGCGATTAAATTTCTTCGCGCAAATCGCCGCGCAGTACTATCTCTTGAAGGAAAGAGGCGACATTAATTTGCGCTGGTTTGATATAAGTGGCCAAGCTGGGGTTCGCTTCATTCTTTACAAGTAGAGCTCCTACTACAAGGAAGACGTCTTCTTCAACAGAGCCACCCAATCTGTATCTAACTTTAATTTATCTGCTCGTGGCATCTCGCGTAGCCACATCAACTCATGGATTGCTGCCACGTCTTTATCCCTGCCGAACCCTAGCACCGCTGAGACTTGATTAACCTCTACGTAGAAAGCCAAGAATGGGCCTTCCTCAGGACGACCGTCAAACAAAATCTGATCTGCATCTGTGTGGTGACCTGCATAGCGCAAGTTTTGCCCCGCTTGGTTCGTCCAGAAAAATGGGACACTCATCAACGAGCGTTTCGTGCCTGCCATGTGATTACCTGCCACGGTTCCTTGCTGAGCTGCTACCCGCCAGTGCTCAATTCGTGCATAGCTGCCGTCGACCGCTTGAGGTGCTGAGGCGATGTCACCTGCTACCCATAAGTCATCACCAGCATACATGTGGCGATTCACTCGGATACCGCCACTCTCGTCTGCGTCGATGCCATCAATAAGTTTGCTGTTGGGTCGTACGCCAATGCCATAGAGGACTACACTGGCTTTGAGTTTGTCACCGTTCTCCAGGCGCAAAGCTGTCACTTTGCGCACCCCTTCAAAACCGTCAATTTTGGCGTCTAGTCGAAAATGTACACCTGCATCTTCATGCCATCGTTGGATGACTTTTCCAACTCGCGTTCCAAAGGTTTTGCCGAAAGGCACCTCTTCAGGAGCAATTACTGTCACTTTGCATTCAGCTTTCGCCAAAACCATCGCTGCCTCCAAACCGATAAAGCTCGATCCGACAATGACGACTTCTTTCTTACCTTTTACCGCCTCGCGAACCGCCTCAGCATCTTCCCAAGTGCGTATCGGAAGAATGCCCGGTAGTTGAGAACCGCGGACATCCAAAGCTTTCGGTGCGCTCCCGGTTGCCACGCAACACTTCGCATATTTTACCTCCTGACCGTTAGCGAGCACAACTTGACGTTTTGTAACATCAACCTTAGTCACTCTTTTTCCTAGCATCACATTGATGTGGTGCGTTTTGAAAAACTTTGCTGGCCGTAGGAGCATCTTCTTCGCAGAGCGATCACCAGATAAAAATCCTTTGGTCAATTGTGTACGATCGTACGGAAGATGTTCCTCTGATGTAATCATTGTTATCGGACCATCATATCCACCTTGGCGTAATCCTTCAGCAGCATGAATCGCTCCTGGTCCGCCACCGACAATCACATAAGGCAAATCCGCTTTACGCTTCCCTAAGCTCATCGGATTGTGCGTGAAGCCTTCTTCACTTTCCTCGTCTACCCGAACCCACACATCACCTTCTCTCACATCGACCGGATAACTCTTCAGTGCATCACAACCCGGTGCTTCGAGATGTCTTCCAGTACGCGCGTCAAAACAGGCATGGTGCCAAGGGCATACAATGCGAAAGCCATTAAGAACACCTTCTTCTAAAGGAGCTCCATAATGACTGCATTTTGGATGAACCGCAGTGAATGTTCCAGCAAGATTGCATAAAAGTATTTCTGTATTGCCAGCGGGAAATTTCCGCATCTCGCCTGGATTTAAATCAGAACTTTTACAGACTAGAAAGGAGGACATAATGGCAAATGTTTAACTGTATTGAAGGGACTGCAACGTAAAGAGAAGGTTGCTAAGATTGTTGTGGACTCATTCGAGATACCGTTCTCTCAACTCTAATTTAACGCTGTCGGTCAAGCCATACTGAGTAGAGACGAAGTTGTCTACATTGCCGTATTCTTCACGTATGGCATTCACCGCAGCTTGAAGATATTTGGGGTCAACGAGCATGAGGGGTTTCAAAACATCGGGGTTGACTTTTTTTACGTATTGGCCTAAGTTTGCAAGTCTCATGTTGCGCTTATTGCGTCGATATCTGTAATAATTACTCATCAAATATTCGTCGAAGATTAATGCAGAGTCAACACCAAGGGTGTGAAGAATTAGATATGTCGCAAATCCTGTGCGATCCTTACCACTTGTGCAGTGGTATACGAGTGGTAATTCGTCACCATTTATAAACAGATCCACGAATTTTTGGAAGCGGTATGCCTCAGAAGTAGCGAAGAGACGATTAACTTCCACCAAAAGATTATCTGCATCTTCGACTCCAAACGTTCCGTCCAAGATCTGTCCCTTGATGTTCGAAGTATCTTCTGCTTCATTGTAGATCGGAAGGTGTAGGTAGTCTACGTCTTGCGGCAGAACATCAGGTGCCTCGGAAATTTCCTCTTCCGACCGTAAATCGACGACAGTCTTTAGTCCTAGGTTTGAGAGTAAAGCAATGTCCTTGCCTGTAAGGTCTGAGAGTTTATCAGAACGATAAAATAATCCCCATTTAATGTGCTTTCCGTCTGCGGCAGGCAAGCCCCCGAGATCACGAAAATTGTCAGAACCCTTAAGGGCTAATTGCCGCTCGCTAACGATAATGGTATCCAGATCATTTCGGAGCGTAAAAAAGTAGCGCTTCTCTGGATCAGCCACCTCTACCGACAGTCTACTGGGATTTTCAACCGTTCCATCTCCAATCGTCCCAACATATTTAAGTTTCTTGTCAGAATCCGTCCCATCAAGTATACCTTCATAGACCTCGTAGGTTTGTGGCAGCGCATTAGAGAGCAGATAATTTTTAGCGCCTGTCCGCTTGGCCTGTATGGGTGTTACGAGCGTGATTTCGGCTTCTGGTATAGAAGAATTCTTGTTACAGCCAATCACTACAAGAAGTGAGAGGACTCCTAGAATAAGGATGGCGAGAATCGTGTTTGACATACTGCAATGTGCAACACCACACATGTGGGGTCTCGTTCAAATCTAAGTCACTTAATTCGCTTAATGACCTATTCCATTTCGTAAATCCACAGTCCTGATGCATTTTTGTGTTGCGTATGTTTAAAATAGGTCAACAGGTAGTCTGCGTTCGAGACGCGTTTGATGCCGTTCAGAAGGCGACAATCCCCAATTTGCCGAAGCGTGATGCTACCTATCACGTTCGAGATGTCTTCCAGGTGACCCGCAATGGCACAAACTCAGGTATCTGGGCGCTTCACTTGGTGGAGATTCGCAATCACATGCTCCCTCATCCAAGTGGCCTTGGCAAGTTCGAACCTAG
>CALDUE010000122.1 GCA_937923485.1 uncultured Saprospiraceae bacterium | reverse complement strand
CTGCGCAATCGCAACTTCCGCACCTTCAATTGCAGTTTGATAATCGGCTTTATCAGCTCCTTGGTGGCTACGAGCAATATGTCTAATATTCTCGATCTGCTCACGAGCTTCCGCCTGCTCGATAAGATCGTTAGAGAACATGTAGGAAACTAGATATCCCATCGGAGTAATCAATCGGAAATCCGACTTGTCTCCACAGACTCCAAGCGCTTCTTTCGCTACTGGATAAGTTTCTGTGTATGGGCGTTGCATGGTGTAGAACATATTGAACACCTCTTCGGTATAGAGCGCGTGGCTGTTCATTCCGTCTCCATAGCATCGACGCTGCTCGTCATAAAGACGTGCTATGATTGCAGCGTAGTCAGCTTTCTTCGCCTCATCGGTTTCCTTCGCGTACTTGTCCATGTAGATCGTACGTCCGTCCATATAGTGAAATGGGCGTTTGCCATCAGCCGCGGGAGCCATCGTATAGGCTTTCTGCCAATCCGCAAATGCCCGATCGTAGTCCTCTGCTTTTATCGCATCACGGTACATCACGTGTGCCATTTCAGCTGCATCGGCGTCTTGCTGGGGGAACTGCGACCAGTTTAAGCATGGGTCCGTTTGTGCTCCTAGCACAAGGCTCATACAAGTCAAAAGTGAGAGCCCTAGTAAGTGTCGAAAAGTCATCTGTTTGTCGTTAATTAAATCTGCGTTTGAAGAACCAGGTGTTGTCTGTGAGAGTAAACCCAGCAACTAAACGCACATATCGCTGAGTTATGTCACTAGATGTGTCAAGATACCCCGCGTTTAGGCTTAGGTTAACATAAGACACTTCTTCTCTTGGTCTTACGATAGGAAGACCAAGACCAAAGGTAAAACCTCTTTCATTGTCTACGCCAGGACGTGGGTCTTGGTTCAAAAAGCCCCCCGCGCGATATTGAACTTGCTTCCAGTACTGTCCGAAAGCCTTGGAGTCTGGTGTCCACTCAACACCTGCTCTAACATTGGTGGCGTCCGTCAATTCTTCTAATGGACGCAAGGAGTTCCTAAAGTCTCCGTAGCTGACTCTTTCTATATCAAAGCCAATAGCAAATTTATTGATCACTCGATAGTAAGCTCCGAGGCCAAATTTGTTCGGGAACTCTATAACTTGTGGTTCGTCTACGGTAAACGCAAGGGTATCCATGAGGAAAAACTGATTTGTCGAAATCAGAGATCGACTTGCGTCCCCATTAAATGATGCTCCAATAGTTGTTGTTGCTCCTACTGTAAGGACTCGCTTTGTAATACCGTCTGAATTCTTTTCGAGGATGAAGTCATATTGGCCACCCAAGAGTGTTTCAAGCCCTCTGCCGCGAAAGGCATTACGCTCAGTAAGCGTGGAGGCGCCAAATACTTCAGTTGGCCTTACTAGACTTTCTGTGTTCGTGCGACCGAAAACATAGGTGAAATTCACCCCAAAACGCGCGCGACGGTCGTACTCTACTCCTCCTGCAAATTGCAGACGATAGAAGCCACCAGAGCCTTCAAAATTGCTTTCGACGGTACCGAGTCCTTCTTCATCCGAGGCCACCTGAATATTGTAGCCTACGTTACTATAGGGTGCAACAGCCAGTTGAGTGCCGATTCGGAATTTGCTATCCCTTCCATCTAACACTTCATTAAGTGAATTTTGCAAAGGGAAAGCTAGACTAATGTTCTGGAGCTGACCATCCACATTGTCGTTTTCTTCATCTCCTTGCTCTAGTGAGGTTCGAGTTACACCCACGCCTACTTGATAGCTTGTATAGCGAAGCGCTCCAAGTGCTGCAGGGTTGCTTGGACTAGCGATATGAGAATGGTTGTACGCCTGTCCAATTCCTCCCATGCCCAATTGGGCACTGTAGGCAAGCGGCTCGATGTCCCCAATTCCAAATCTGGAGAAGGGACTATTCCGCGTCGGATTAGATACTTCTTGTGCAGTCATGCTCAAGGCAAAACCGCAGAAAAGAAGGACGAGAAGACTTTTAAGAACTGATGGCATAGGTATGCAGTTTTGCCAGACCCTCTAAAACGAGAGACGGGCGGTAGACTAGCCCGTCTGGTAAATGCGGGCGCAAAAATGGCATATCCCCACCACATACCAGCACTTTACTGTGAGATTGGTTTTGCCGAAAGGCCGAAACGATGCCGACGATTTCATGCAAAGCACCCCTCAAGGCCCCGTTTTGCAGGGCTTTAGCCGTAGAAGTGCCTATTTCACCTTTCGGTAAAACCTTAGGAACTAAAGGTAATTTACCCGTAAATTCATGCATGGCACGTAGCCTCATGTGCAATCCAGGTGAAATACTCCCTCCTAAATAGGTGCCCTCAGCGGTGAGATACTCGTATGTGATGCAGGTACCTGCATCGATTATGAGACAGGCTGTCCGAGGATATAGCGCATGAGCAGCCGCAACCGCTGCCAATCGATCTACACCTAAAGTGTCTGGGGTCTCATAATTGAGCTCAAAAGGAAGTGGCATTCCAGCTTCGTAGGACCATACGGGGGCTTGCTCTCCAAGCGTCTTTTTCCAAATTTTTTCTCCCTTACCTGTCGCGAGCAACACATAGCCATCGCTCTGTTGGGTAAGAAGCCATTGGAGACACTGTCCATCTTCCTTCCTCAACCAGATGTGCTCCTCTCTAAACTCGCCATCAACAAATCGAGCAAGCTTGAGGCGGGTATTGCCCAAGTCAAGAACCCAGAGAACAGGTTGTTGCGTGCTAGTCATTTGTTGATTATCGGACGTCAAAGGATCTGCGCAAGAAGAATTAATGCTTGAAATGCCTTGTCCCAGTTTTAACCATTGCAATCCCAGCTTTATTGGCTGCTTCAATGCTTAAATCGTCCTTGATCGAGCCTCCAGGCTGAATAACTGCATTTATGCCAGCTTCCGACGCTATTTCAATACAATCCGGAAACGGGAAGAACGCATCGGATGCCATGACCGCGCCTTTCAGGTCGAAACCAAAACGGCCGGCTTTGTCGATGGCTTGTTTGAGCGCATCCACTCTACTTGTTTGGCCACAACCCATCGCTAAAAGTTGGCGATTTCGAACCAAGGCAATCGTATTACTCTTCAAATGCTTTGCGCAAGCGTTGGCGAAATAAAGGTCATCGAGCTGAGCAACCGTGGGCGCCTTGGTCGTCATGACTTCGATATCGCCTGTGCCCACCTGCTTGAGGTCTACATCTTGTTCCAACACCCCACCAAGCATACTCTTAAACTGCTTTGTATCACGATTAAAGTGCTTCACGTTGAGCAAGACCCGATTCTTTTTCTTCTTTAGAATCTTCAATGCATCCTCATCAAAGCCTGGAGCAAGTACCACCTCACAGAAAAGCTTGTGTACTTCCTCGGCTGTTGCTTTGTCCATCGGCTTATTGAAGACGAGGATTCCTCCAAAGGCAGAAACATTGTCGGCAGCGAGCGCAGCATGCCAAGCATCAACCATGGTCGCACGCGTGGCAACACCACAAGCATTGGTATGCTTAAGTATCGCAACGGTTGGATGGGAATGCTCAAATTCTGACATCAGACCTAGTGCCGCATCGATGTCGACTAGGTTGTTGTAGCTGATGGCTTTGCCGTGCAACTGTTCAAAGTTGTCTTCAAGCGAACCGTAAAAAGTTCCTTTTTGGTGCGGGTTCTCTCCATAGCGAAGCACTTGGCCTCCACTTGCTTTCGCTGAAAAGGTAAGTGAAGGATCTGAATCAGTATCCGCAGCGACGAGCTGTGCGAAATATTGCTGAATAGATGCATCATAGTGCGCACTCTCTTGGAAGGCACGCAGGGCGAGTTGGCGACGCTGACCGAGGCTTAAAGCTCCTTTACCTTCTTTTAGCATCTTGACCAAAATGTCATATTGGTCTCTATTCGGCACAATCGCTACATCTTGATAATTCTTGGCTGCGGCACGAATGAGGCTAATTCCTCCAATATCGATCTTTTCAATGATCGTCGACTCGACTGTTGAATTGGCCACCGTCTCTTCAAACGGATAGAGGTCTACGACCACAAGATCAATCTCTGGAAGCTTATGCTCTGCCAATTGAGCCAAGTGGTCAGGCTCGCGGCGAGCGAGAATACCACCGAACACAGCTGGGTGAAGCGTTTTCACGCGACCGTCTAAAATGCTAGGGTATCCGGTAATCGTCTCGACGGGTATGACTTGGTGGCCAAGTTTTTCGATATGCGCCTGCGTGCCGCCCGTGCTGTAGATCGTAACCTCGTTTGCGCTGAGGATGTCCAGAAGTGGCTCCAAACCATCTTTGTGATAGACTGAAATGAGAGCGCTTTTGATTTGACGGTGCTGCATGGTGCAAATGTGCAAAATGCCCGTGCAGCGACCGCCCCAAAAAGCGGGAGGTTTTCTACACTAAGGTGAACAACTTTGAGTCCTCTTTCTTTCGAGGCTACCTGTCGCTTAAGAGTTGCAATTTTGTTGGAGATTAGGAGCAATCTTTGTCGCTCGACTCACCTCAAGTTCGTCCATGCCTCGCCTCACTCTACAACAAGCTCAATCCCTCGCAGGAGGTCGAATCCAAGGAGTGCATGGTGATGCTGAAATCATGTTGTGGGCCTACGATACACGTCTGCCATTTCGTGAAGCTACGGCATGTTTTGTCGCTTTAGCTGGGCCAAATAGGTCAGGTGCAACGTATGTAGATGAAGCTCATCAACGGGGTGTAAGGCTGTTTTGCGTGTCTGAAAATGATCGCATTGATCAAAAGCCTGACTCCACCTACTGGATTGTGGCGGATGCTTTGGAATCTCTACAAAGTTTAGCCAAAGCTGTCCGCGACAATGCTGACCATCTCGACTATGTCATCGGAATTACGGGGTCGAACGGCAAGACGATTGTAAAAGAGTGGTTATACACCCTTCTCGGCGGCGCTGCTAAGGATGTATACAGATCACCTGCCAGTTTTAATTCACAATTGGGCGTGGCGCTTTCGATTTTGCACATGCCCTCCACAAGCCGTATCGCCATTTTTGAGGCAGGTATTTCCAAGGTTGGAGAAATGCAAAAGCTCGAGAAAATGATCGGGCCGACCCTTGGTATACTTACGAACATCGGCAGCGCGCACGATGCTGGTTTTAGCGGCAGCGAAGAGAAAACCCAAGAAAAACTCCTTCTCTTTAAGGACTCAGGTGAATTCATCTACCGTGCAAATAACCCTACGATTTCAAAGTACGCAGCTGCTTATGCTACTCAGCGTATTACTTGGAAGGTGGGACAAAATAAGTCGACAGCCTACGCTGTAGAATTTCATGAGTACAAGATTCAGGTGTTCGGTTCGCGCTTTGCTAATGAAACTGTACTGCTGGAATCACTTATCCCTTTTTCAGATCCAGCTTCACGAGAAAACTTGAGTAACGCAATTATCGCCGCACTTAGATGCGATGTTTCTGCAGAGAAAATCAAAGCTCGCATTCCAAGCCTAAGGCAGGCCGATCTTCGCCTTTCGCTCACGACAGGAAGGCAAGGCTGCAGGCTTATAGACGATACCTATAACGCGGACATTGAAGGGCTAGCAGCTGCGCTAACATTCTTCTCTCAGCACATTCAGCCAAATGGAGCGCGAATCTTGGTTCTAGGTCCGCTACTTGAAAGCGGGCTCAATGACAAGCAAGCAGCGGAGCAGATTAGTCAACTACTTGGAGCCGTTCAGTTCGACCAATTACTCACGATAGGAGCACCACTACAGACGCTAGCCACCGCAGGAAAGCATCGGCACTTTTCAACTCGTGAAGAGCTTGAGGCCTATTTGCTACGACTAGATCTTTCAGCCGCTACCCTATTGATCAAAGGACCGAGAGCACTTCAGCTTGATCGGATAAGTAGTATGCTGCAACGTCGAACCCACTCGGTAAGACTCGAGATTAATTTGGATACGCTTGCGCAAAACCTAGCCATCTTTCGCGCTCAACTAAGTCCAGAGACAAAGGTCTGTGTGATGATTAAAGCCTCGGCTTACGGCAGCGGAAGTATTGAGTTAGTCCGCTTTTTTGAGCAACGTGGGGTGGATTACCTCGCAGTAGCGAATGTAGATGAAGGTGTGGACCTTCGTAAGGCTGGGACGACGCTACCTATTCTTGTCGCCAACGCGCAACGCTCCGAATTTGACCGCATGGTCGCCTTTGATTTGGAGGCTGAAGTAAAGAGTCTCTCGTTTTTGAAAGAGATTTCCAAATCAGGCCACCAACTCAAACTCCATCTCAAGTTGGATACGGGCATGCATCGCCTTGGTTTTGTAGTAGACGGAGATGAGGAAGATGATCTGACGCATCTTTTAAAGGAACTAGAGAGGAGCCAATACCAAGTGGTGAGTGTCTTCTCGCACCTGATTGCCAGTGATATGGCAGAAGGTGATGAGTTTTCGCGAAAGCAAAATGAGCGTCTGATCTACGGTGCAGATCAAATTGAGCGGGTCTTAGGCTATCGCCCAATGGTGCATTTGCTGAATAGCTCTGGAGCCTTGCGCCTTCCAGACTTTCAGCACGACATGGTGCGCTTAGGTATAGGTTTATATGGAGTTGGGTCGTCACAAGCCTATGGACTCACGCCTGCACATCGGCTATTGGCTCAAGTGGTTCAAATTAAAAAAGTCAAGGCTGGGGGCTATGTAGGGTATGGGCTGAGAGGACAGTCAGACGTGGACCGGACGATTGGAGTGGTCAATATTGGCTATGCGGACGGGCTGCGGCGAGAAGCAGGCCATGGCGCTTATGCGCTGACGATTAACGAGAGGCTCTACCCTACCGTTGGCTCGATCTGCATGGACTTCTGCATGGTTGACCTGGGTGCGGATGCGCATGTCCACGTTGGAGACGAAGTTGAGATATTTGGCGCAAAGCGTTCAATTAGAGATTTTGCGCAGGTGTTGGGCACAATTCCTTACGAAGTTTTGACAGGTATTGGCCAACGTGTTCAACGGGTTTACTACCGGTAAAAGGTCTGTTGAGTACCATTAATGGAACAACGCACAATAAGGTGTAATTTTGCGCCGCTTTATAGTCAGCTTCCGCTAAAACCTTCTTCAGTATTTGATGCAACGGTTTTAACGAAAGTTGAAAAGGATAGACAAAGACCAAACGAATGTTTAAACAAGCGTGCTTACTACTACTCACTTTTGCTGCGACGGCTTCTATTGCAATTGCCCAGACCGGAGATGAGATATTATTCAGTGTGGATGGTAACCCCGTCGGCGTTTCTGAATTTGACTACATCTACAGCAAAACCAACGGCGACACTGCGACCTACAGCCGTGAAAGCTTGCAGGAGTATTTAGATCTCTATGTAAAGTTCAAACTTAAGGTTGCGAAGGCGCGTGATATGGGCTTGGACACAGTTCCAGCCTTAATGCAGGAATTGGCTGGATATCGTCGCCAATTAAGCGACAGCTATCTGGTAGATCAAGAAGTTACCGAGCCGATGGCCCGAGAACTTTACGACCGTATGCAAGAAGACGTAAATGTGTTACACATTGCGGTTGATCTTCCCAAGAAGCCTGGGATGGATACAATCAGTGCTTACAAGAAAGCTTCGCTTGCGCGAGAGCGCGTAGCTTCAGGAGTGATGTGGGGTAAAGTCGCTCGAGACTTCTCTACAGATCCTTCAGCACCTCGAAATGGCGGTGAAGTAGGATACATTACCGCACCACTTCCACCCGGACTTTACACCTTAGAAAATGCGATTTATGAGACGAAGCCTGGAGACTTATCAGGAATTGTACGGAGTGAGAAAGCTTACCATATCATCAAAGTCATTGATCGCCGTAAAGCGAGAGGCGAAGTTGAGGCAGCTCACATTTTCATTCGTAAGCCAAAAGAAGGCGACGGCTCTATAGCAAAAGCTAGAATTGACAGCATTTATAAGGCGCTGAATGCGGGAGCAGACTTCGACGTCTTGGCTAAGTCGCTGAGTCAAGATACAAAATCAGCACCTCGTAATGGATACATCGGCTTCTTTGGTATCAATCGCTATGAGCGCTCGTTTGAGGACGCTGCCTTCGGTATTGATACTGATGGAGCATACAGTGCTCCGATTGAAACACGTGTAGGCTGGCACATCATTAAGCGTGTAAGCAAGCGATCTACCTCAGACTGGAATACAGCCAAGGTTGAACTAGTTACTCGCATAAAGCGTCTGCCACGATATGAAGTGGGACGCAAACAGATGGTAAAGCGCCTCAAAGTAGAGTACAAATTCAAGGAGAATACCGTCTTACTAGACAAGTACATTCAAAGCCTTCCTGATAGCTTCATGAATTACCGCTGGAAGCCAGGACCTGTTGATCAAGCCACACTTTTCAGCTTCCATGGGGACGACCGTGAAGTAAAACTCAGCGACTTCACTGATTACCTGCGACGTAATGCGAGTAAGCGTATACGCATGGAAGGCATTGCTAGCGTAGAACAAGCTGCACGAAGTCTTTATCAAGATTTCGTTGTTGATCAGACTTTCGTTTACGCTGAATCCCGCTTAGATAAGGACAATCCTGACTTTCACAACTTGATGCGTGAGTACCAAGAAGGCATCCTACTCTTTGAGGCCACCAAGAAGAATGTATGGGACAGGGCTGGTCAGGATACAACTGGCCTTGAAAAGTTCTTCGCACAAAACCGTTCAAAGTATACATGGAAGGAGCGTGCGGTCTTAGATGTGTATAGCATGCCTCTTGACAAGGAAGACGTGTACTATCCTCAGATTGCCAAAATGGCGAAGAAGAGCACCCCCGAAGAGATTCTCGCCAAGTTCAATACAGGGGATAAGGAGATAATCACCCATCATACCCGCACCGTTGAGCGAGGACGAGAGCCAAGTATTGATCGTATCAAGTGGAAACAGGGTTCACATACACTCCCAGAAGAAGATCTTAAACGTAAAGTTGCGCGCATTGGCGTGATCAAGGAAGTGAAAGCGCCTACAGAGAAAAAGCTCTCTGAGGCCCGTGGGTATGTTATCGCAGACTATCAAGACCAACTCGAGCGTGAGTGGGTTGCCGAGCTTGAGAAGGCGTATAAGGTCAAGATGAACAAGCCAACTTTCGAGTCACTTGTTCGCAAATAATGCAGGTGTCGGCCCCTTCTTATGTGCTGATACTGCTTAGTCTCGGCTTATTTTTCATTGCAAGTTGTGATCGCTTAAAAGGAGACACATCCCGCGGACAGCTCCTTGCG
This sequence comes from uncultured Saprospiraceae bacterium, assembly GCA_937923485.1. GTDB lineage: Bacteria > Bacteroidota > Bacteroidia > Chitinophagales > Saprospiraceae > CALDTK01. The sequence goes on along the minus strand of CALDUE010000122.1, from coordinate 46,951 downwards.
GAAGTAGGGAGTCAGCAATTGTACCTCAGTGATGTCGCTGGTGTTGTTCCCCCAGGGCTGCCGGTGGCAGATTCGACGCAAATTCTCGCTGATTTCGTGGGTCGCTGGGTGCGAGATGCTGCAGTGTCTGAAGAAGCTATCTCGCAGCTTGGAGAAAGCCCTGACATTGAGCGACTTGTTGACCAGTATCGTACATCGCTTGCTCGTGATCGCTATGAGACCTTGGTTGCTTCAGAACGGATTGATACAATTGTTACTCAAGAGCAGCTCGTTCAGACGTATGAAAATTCAAAGGCGGGCCTTTCGGCAAAACAGGACCTCTTACGGGCTATCTTGATTAAAATGCCTTCTCCAGTACCCGATCAAGAAAACTTTGAGGAAGCCTGGTCTGCGTTTGACGATCCAGACCAATGGGCTTCATGTCTGCAAATGGCAAAAGAGTATTCTTCCTTGGCATTTTTAGATAAGGATAAATGGTATACGTCTGCTGAAATTGATGCCTTAGTTCCCAAAGGGAGCTCAGGCAGCATAAAAAAAGGAAGCAGCGTTAGTAAAGGAGACGGACATGTGTACTATTTACGTGTCATTGAACTCGTAAAGCAAGGTGAGGTCACTCCTTTGCCGTACGTTCGCGAGAGATTACGCAAAATCATACTTGAGCAGCGGAAATCAACGTTTTTAGGTGCGTACACTGAAGAGTTGTATCAAGCCGCACGCACGCAAAATAGCGTCAAAATCTACATCGGAAATGACCAGTAAATTAATCTTTTTATCCTGTTGCCTTCTAGGATTTTCCCTTGTATCGTTCGCTCAGAATCCACAAGTCATCGATCGTGTAATTGCTACTGTAGGTGGTGAACTACTACTGCTCAGTGAAATGGAGGAGCAGCTGTCACTCATGGAAAGTCAGACTTCCAAAAAGCCTACGGATGAGCAACGCTGTCTGGTGCTAGAGCAGCTGCTTACTGCCAAGTTGCTTGTTAATCAGTCTAAGCTAGATAGTATCGAGGTGAGCAACGAAGAAGTTGAAGCAGGGCTTGACGCGCGCTTTGATCGCATTCTTACGATGATGAATGGCGATCTTAATCAATTCGAAGAATATTACGGCCAAACGGTGAGTGAAGTCAAGGTTGCCTTTCGGGATGATCTACGCAATCAACTCTTGTCTGAGCGTATGCGTACAGAAATCGTTACCAATGCACGCATGACCCCAGCCGAGGTGAGGGCATTTTTTGAGGAAATCCCAAAAGACAGTCTTCCATATTTCAGCAGTGAGGTAGAGATTCGAGAGATAATGGTCAAGCCGACGGTCAATGAGGTCCAGCGCGCAGAAGCATTAGAACGCATTGAGGCTTTGCGAACTGCTATTCTCGATGGCTCGGCAGACTTCGCGGATTTGGCGCGCAAGTACAGTGAAGACCCTGGTAGCGGTCGCGCTGGTGGGGATCTAGGTTGGGCTCCACGTGGGACCTTCGTACCGAACTTCGAAGCAGCAGCCTACCGCTTGGATGTTGGTGAGCTCAGCGAGGTAGTTGAAACCCAATTCGGCTTTCACTTAATACAGCTTCAGGAGCGTAGAGGTAATCGCATACGCAGTCGTCATATCCTCATCAAGCCAAAAATTGTTGAGGAGGATTTGGAAAGAACGGTGGAATACTTGGACAGCATTCGCACATTAATTGTGGTTGACAGCCTCCCGTTTAGAGACGCAGTACGAAAATTTGGAAACGATAAAGCACAGAGCTATAGTAACGGTGGACGCCTTACAAATCCAATCACTGGCAATACGTTCTTTGAGATTTCGGACTTAGACCCTTTTGTATTCCTTGCGATTGACACGTTGACGACCAACGACATCACTGCTCCTGTCAAATTCGAGCAGCCAGGTGGAGGCGAGGTTGTATACAAGTTGATCATGCTTGAAAGCCGCAGCAGTCCGCACAGAGCGAGTTTACAGACAGACTACGATAAGATTCGCAAGGCTGCTATTGAATCTAAAAAGAGCGTCATCCTAAGTGATTGGGTTGAAAAGACTATCGGTGCCACTTTCATTAAAATAGATCGCTCGCTCGTTCGTGATTGCGACTTGCAAGATCGTTGGTTCTTATCGGGCACAGCTTCCCAGCCTTAAGCGCTTCAATCAGTGCTTTGCAGTAGAATCGTACCTACTGATTAAGGCGTAAGCCAATCAATACACCAAACCTTTGGGCATAGAAAAAGGGCGAACTCGAATGAGTTCGCCCCTTTTTTATACCCAGTGGGCTAAGAGGATTGGTTGAATCTGTTCCTACTCTACTCCGTGCATCATTCGTTTCATCCATCCTGAGATGATTACTAAGACGACTGCAGCCCCAATCGGCACTGCTGCGAAGATCAAGAAGAAACCGCTAAGACCGATCTGTTCTGCGATTGGCTCGATGTAACTTCCTGTAAGACCAGCTGCAAAGTTGGCGATGAAGTTGGCCACGAAGAAGATACCAAACATGAGTCCGACGATGCGCACTGGCGCCAATTTCGAAACGTAGCTCAAGCCAACTGGAGAAATACATAGCTCTCCAAGCGTGTGAAAGAAGTAGGCTGCTATGAGCCAGAACATACTTACTGATGCAGTCTTTGCTCCTTCTGGGATACCCAATGCACCGAAAGCTAAAATGGCAAATCCTAAGCCCAATAGGGTTAGACCTAAGGCAAACTTGATCGGTCCACTGTTCAACCAGCTAATCTTCTTTTCCCAAAGCGAGCTAAACGCTGGCGCCAAGCAAATAATGAAGAGGCTGTTAAAGATCTGGAACCAGCCTGCAGGTACTTCCGCTTCAGATGCACTGAACTGCTCGTAAAGCATTAATGCAATAAGCCCCCAAACGCCGACGAATGCGATTCCGAGTACGATGTTAGAAAGGCTATACTTTGAGAAGGTGATTGAGAATAGTTTGCCAAGCACGTAGGTCAATACAAGCATCGGGACTACCGAGAGAATCAGGTTTACCACTTGGAAAATGGACTTCCCTGAGCCTGTTAAGCTTCTATCCGTGTAGTCCTTCGCAAAAATCGTCATCGAACCTCCAGCCTGCTCAAATGCCCACCAGAAGAAGACAATGAAAAAACTAAGAACGATAATTACCCAAACCCTATCCAATTCAATCTTGGTCAAGGATGAATCGCTTACAATCCAGCCAACAAATGCGATAACTGCACCTATAATAAGGGGTGGCATGATGCCTTTACTGAAGGTTTGCAAGAAGCTCGTCTGTGCTTCGCCAAAGAAGTTAAGGATGAAATACACAATCAAACCAATCACCAATCCGATTATTCCCCACTTTACTGCACGAGAACCATCGTCAGAAGTGACAATCGGATTGTCATGGCCATTCTTCATGTCTGTATCTATGATCTGATCGTCGAGACGGGCGGTTTCAGTAGTACTTGTCGGCATATCCTCAGCAGCTAAATAGTCAGGATCACTAGGGGCTAAGCCGATACGCCCAAAAATGTCTTGAGCAAAGAAGAATTGAACCATGCCAATGAGCATGAAAATACCTGCCAATCCAAAGCCGAAGCCGAAGCCCCATTGCTCTCCGTAATAGCTACAAAGAAGAATCCCAAGAAAGGCTCCGGCATTGATACCCATGTAGAAGATAGTGTATGCTCCATCCTTCTGTTCTGGATGAGCAGAATACAATTGACCTACGATAGAAGAGATATTTGGCTTGAAAAGACCATTGCCAATGATCAAACATGCGAGGCCTGTGTACCAAAAGAATTCTGTCTCAAATGCGAGTACTGCGTGACCAATCGTCATGATTAATGCACCCAATAGCACAGCTTTTCTGTAGCCTAATAGCTTATCTGCCAAGATTCCACCAATCATTGGCGTGAAATAGACAAGTCCCGTGTAAATACCGTAAAGGGCGAGGGCGTCTGCACGGTTCCAAGCTTCTCCGTTAAAGGCCTCGGTAACAAGGAAGAGTACGAAGAGCACGCGCATACCATAGTAGCTGAATCGCTCCCACATTTCTGTAAAGAACAAAACGAAAAGCCCTGGTTTGTGGCCAAAAATGGCACCTTGATCGTTTCCTGAAGAAGTAGAAATTGTTGACACTAGACTTGTATTTTGACGTAGGGCCTCAATTTAGCGGAAAGTTGGACAATCACGCTATTTATTACCACTCTACGTTAATTCTAGCGAAGACTATTTGTAGACAGGCGTCTCTGAAAGTTCAATTTCAGGTCGTTTCTCGACTTCCAAGCTCCAGCCAGAAAGTCGAAGATTGTCATCAATGATGGCCAACAAGTTTGCTGCCTGCTCGAAACTCTTTTGATTCAAGGTTTCAAAGTCAATCTCAGCACGTAGCTCCTCTCCCATTCGTGCCTTGATCTCATTGAGTTCTTTGCTGTCGAAAGAGTTGAACAATCCTTGGTCTAGATCGAAGTAGCGCATGTCTACTTCGTAAGCCAGTTCGACAGGTTGAGGCCAGTTGTGCACGATTAGGCGCTTGGTTTTAGCGTCAGCCGTAATTCGAATCCCTTCAAGGTCAAATCCTACAACCACGCGCGCATCTGCATCTACGATGACGCTTTTGTTGAAAGAAGGGTAATCCAAAAAGCCGACCTCCTTATGGTTGAACATTTGACCATAGCGACCTTCAGCAGTTGCTAATTGAGCTATTTTTCGAATCTGCTCCTCAATGATCACAGTTCGTTCGGAGATGTCTGGCGTTGAAGACTTATCGAAGTGAGTCTTACCAAACCATCCCAGCAAGAGAGCTCCAATCAAGCAGGCAAACAGAAGGAAGTTCTTCAATTGAAGGGATCGCTGAGTCTTAAAAAGACTAGTTATTGAGGCCGTGAATTAAGCCTTGGTGCTCGATAAGGACGGCTTTTATTGTGCCAACGCTGATTGGACTTTCGATTTGGAGTGGTACACAACTATTGGTCGTACTCGCCCAAACTCGCATTTCAGAATCTTCAGAGAAGACATCTCCAGCCACTACTTCTGGAGCGAGTTCGTATACATCAAATTTGCCAAGACCTCTGATTTTCTTGCCTTCTTCTTTTCCGAGGTAGCGCACATCGAGGGGATATTCTTTGCGATCCATGAATACAGTCACCGGGTATGTAGAGTTAGGCGTAGCTGCTTCAAGATTAAGATTTCTCATGAAGTAAATTGCTGATAGCACGTCGTGCAAACAATATTCCATGGAGAACTCGCCCGGGCGTTCCATCGCTTCCTCTTTTGACTTACCCCGATATCCTATGCCGAGGCCTGTTTCCTGATCATACTCAACACGCTCATAGAGGGTGTAATTCCCTTCTTCAATTTCGCGAATGGTGAGGACCGGTAGCAGTGTCTCCTTGTCGATATAGCTCTCGTAGTAATCTCTTACTTTGAAAAACCACTCATAGCTGCCATAGGTAGTACCCAAGGCTGAAAGCTTGTACTGATCTCCGACATCTTGCACCCTAAATTCTACTTCTCCGGCGGCTATCCAGATAAAGTTAAGGTTATAATAAAGCTTGTAGACGATCCGCTCATCTGCTCCAAAAGCTGAGTTTTCAAGCTCGCAAATTCGGGCCTCTTTCTCTTCATCCAGCCCAGCTTTCGTCAAAACATTTTGCGCGACGCTAGTACCTACAAGCCCAGTAAGCACTAGAGCTGCACAGAATAGTATGTAAGTGTGTCTACGCATTGATTCCAAGAGTTTTATCAAGATCTGATCTTAGGATTTCAACTAGTCCTAACAACGCTGGGATACCTAAATTTAGTACAAAAATGAGGAGGGAGGCAGACGCCAAGCCTAATTCATTCGGTTGATATGCCGCCCAAATGAGTAGAGCTAGCTCCACTCTTGCTAGCGCTTGGACGAACGCTGGAAGCGGTACGAAGGTTTGGGCGAAGAGCAAAATTCCAGACCCAAGTATCGCAATTTCTAATTCAGCATCTAGTCCAAAGAATGCAAAAGCTAAGCTGAGTTGGCTAAGATAGATAAGGTATCGACCGCATGCAATTAGTAATGCCATGCGAACATCTCGGGGTCGAGCAATTGCTAGCTGGCGAATTCCACGAAGCGTATAAGCTACTTGCCCAAAAAACCGATCTATCCGAGGCCCGAGAGATAGGTTTTGGCGAAAGCCAGACCAAAGACGCTCCACAACTAAAAGCACGCGGGGTAAAAAGACGAAAAGCAAGACCAAACTTACACAGATGACAATCGCCACCACATTGCTTAGGGTAGACGCAAATACCACCTCACCATATTGACTATATAGTACGATGCAAAGCACACCTCCGCCGAGTAATGGTATTAGCTGAGCTATCCCCCCAAGAAAGGTTGCTGCTATCGTTGCGACACGATCTTTAGCGGTGGTCCCTGTGAGACGTCCGATGTACTCCCCTACTCTGTTGGGCGTGAACAAGCCAATGCTTATTCCAGCACACACTCTGCGGAGCGCGAGAAGGACCGAGGGTCTAACATCTTCAGGAAGTAGCAGCCTGAATTTCATTGCTTCCAACAAAAGATTGACAGGTATCAACGACATGATGAGCACTGGCATCCAAACAGGTGCTATGCGGATTTGAGCTTGTAGTGAACTCCACAACTCAACGATATCGTTGCGGACGAAAAGCTGATGGTATAATCCAGCAAATAATCCAAGGCTCACCAGCACTTTGATGATCAGGCCTAATTTATGTCTACTACGGACGATGTGAGGGGCGTTGGTGGGCATTAAAGATCACTACCTTGTGGCGGTGAAGATAGTCCGTCGTTCCGCCCCTAAAACTCGTCGCATCTTGGGTATTGATCCAGGATCGAATACGCTGGGCTATGCAGTGTTGGAGCAGAAGGGATCAGTCTTTAAATTGATCACCATTGGCGTGCACAAAACGCCTACAAGTGTTACCCACCCTGAAAAGCTGCGATCAATATTCGATGCCATCACCGCACTGATCGTGGAGCATAAGCCAGAAGAGTGTGCAATTGAAAGCCCATTTTTTGGCAAAAACGTTCAATCGATGTTAAAGCTTGGTAGGGCGCAAGGTGTTGCTATGGCTGCCGCTATCGCCAAAGGCCTTCCAGTTGAGGAGTATGCTCCAAAAAAAATAAAAATGAGCGTGACAGGTAGCGGAAATGCTTCAAAGGAGCAAGTGAGCGAGATGCTTTTCCACTTGGTAGGCTTTGATCGCACAAAAGTAGGTTTAGATGCAAGTGACGCTTTAGGAGCCGCAGTGTGTCATCTCAATCAAGGTGGCCTTTCGGCAAAACCAGGAAGCAGCTATAGCGGTTGGAAACAGTTCGTGGATCAGAATCCGTCGCGCGCAAAGAAGTGAATATGTCGGATGCTCCGCACGAAGCGCATGAGTCTTTGTGCAATGCAAGGGATCGGATGTCGGATATTAGTACTTAGATGAAGACTTTCCGAATTCGGTCGGCGATAGCTTTCAACTGCTCCTGAGACGGCTTTAGCTTTTCTTTGCCGAAGTCTATGTCGCTCATTTGATTGAGTGGAACTAGATGCATGTGAACATGCGGAACTTCAAGCCCAATAACTGCTGTTCCAATTCTAAGACAAGGTATTTCACGAAATACGGCTGTTGCTACACGCTTAGCGAAAGCGTTAAGCCCTGCGAGTTCTTCATCCTCTAAATCGAAATAGTAGTCGACTTCTCTTTTTGGGACCACCAAGGTATGTCCGATAACAAGAGGATTAATATCTAAAAATGCAATGTGCTTATCGTCTTCCGCGATTTTATGGCAAGGGATTTCGCCTTTGATGATTTTGGAGAAAATGGTAGCCATAAAAAGGATTGAGTGGTTTAAACGATGCTAATTTCGAGGATTTCAAATTCCATGATTCCCCCAGGGGCCTGTATTTCAGCTACTTCTCCGACTGCCTTTCCTAGAAGTCCAGCACCTATTGGACTATCAACTGAAATTTTGCGGTCTTTGAAAGACGCCTCAGAACTGCTAACCAATTGATAGCTAATTTCCTTTTTGTTCTTCTTATTGAGTAGTCGAACTGTGCTTAATACACAAACTGTATCGGTAGAAAGTTCACTCTTATCGAGTACACGTGCATTGGCAAGTGTTTTTTCCAGCTCGTTTATTTTGGCCTCCATCATGCCTTGTGCATCCTTGGCCGCATCATACTCAGCGTTCTCTGAGAGATCGCCCTTATCACGTGCCTCAGCAATAGCAGCGGATGCTTCTTGACGACCTGTAGTCTTCATTTCATGCAATTCAGCTTTCAATCTTGCGAAGCCTTCTGGTGTGAGGTAATTAATCTTACTCATGGGGGGAGGTATCAATCTTACTAGGGTTTCCAAAATTACAAAACGTTTCCTTCTCTCGAGAGAAAAGGAAACGTCCTGTAAAATTACAACGTGTTGTGCGAGTCTAAATTATCAGATGTTGAGACGAATACCAACGTTGTAGTTTCCATTGAAGAAACGTGTCGGGCGATAGGCGAAATCAACATAGAGGTAGCGATTGCGCCCCGTGTCCACTCCACCAAGTGGTATCGCCGCCGTTGCACCAGCTGCGAATGCTCTGGTGAGTGGTGCCTCAAAAGAACCAGAGGCAACGCCAACCTCAGCGTTATAGCCACCTCTTACCATAAAGAGATTTTTAAACGAGTACTCAATTCCTGCACCGAGGTTATCTCGGCTAAATGCGTTGGAAGTAAAGTTTGCGAGTAAAGTTACTTTGTTGCTAGGATCAATTGCAACGTCGTAGCTGGTTCCAATATTTAATTGGAATGGCAGATCAAAGTCAGCGACATTATTCCTCGCAGTTATCGCGAAACGACCGTCAACTGGCTCTTCAAACTGTGTTGAGATTCCATCTCCTGTAAAGCGCATGCTTAGACCCACGTTACGAAGAGAGATACCAAGTTTGAACTCATCGTTTTCTCCGCTTACGTATTGTACACCTGCATCGATTGCAAATCCAACCGCACTAGCGTTGAAAATTCTCTCTGAGATGAATCGTACACCAACACCCACACTGATTTTATCGTCGAAAGTTTTCGAATAACCTAAGCCGATATGGAAGAACGTAGGAGAGAAAACAGATCCGCTTCCTTCAGGATCCGCTGTAGTAGTTAATGCAATATCATTAAAGGTTAGAGCAGCAATGGTGATTGCAAAAGCTCCTCCATTTCCAGTTTGAGATGCTATTCCAAGAGCATTCATGTTGATATCACTACCAACGAGGTATTGCATGTTAGAGACGTTGACTTCGAGGCCATTTACACGACCTATTCCGGCAACATTGATTCTCATTGCTTCCGCACCGGCAACGTTAGCGGTTTGCATAGAAGCGAGACCAGCCGAACGGGCGAAAGGATTTAAAAGTAGCTCGTATGCTCCAGCCTCACCTTGACGGTCAGGGTTACCTGCGAAGGCAGTAAGAGATGCAAGAGCTAAGACAGCGAACAAGTAAAATTTGCGCATGCGCTATGTTTTGAAAGTAGTCGGTGCATTCCCTGCGGAATGCACCGACTAGTAATTAGCTAGATAAAGAGGTTAGAGGCCTGCGGGATCGAAGGCACGCTGAAGAATGAAGGACTTAACTGTTCGTTGTCCTAACTCGCCAGCATCAATGTGGATCAAGTAGACACCAGATGAAACTGGAATACCTTGATCATTTTTCATGTCCCAATCGAGATCAGGTACAATCTGCTGACTCGCGATAGCTCGTCCACCTAGACGAGGATCCTCAGGATTGATTGAAGGAAGAGCTGGTTCTTCTGCACGCTTGTACTGACGGATGAATCGACCATCGAGTGCAAATATGGTGATATCGCACTGAGCAGGAAGGTTCGTAATACGAATCAAGTTCGAGAACTCGCTGATTTCATACTCTGAAAATCCGTAGTAAGGGTTTGGAACAACATTGATGAGACTCAAGATTGAGTCAGCTCTGCTGAGAGGTACTTCCTCGGGTGTAACTCCTGTAAGCGTTATCTCATACTGTGGGTGACCATTGTTCACTCCTGTTGGAGCACTGAAGAAGCGGTCATCATCATTGGCAGCATCGACGGAGACTTTGTAAGGATTGTTCACACGAAGCTTTGCTACCACGTCTTGCGGGATTAGTCCTTGCTCGTAAGAGAGAAAATCTGCAGACGAAGTCATCAAAGAAGCGTATGTAACAGCCTCAAGTCCTTCACGAGTGAGGTCATTTCTACCTCTTTCTAGAAGGTCTGCAAGTTCTGCACACTCATCATACGGCTCACGTGTAACGTAGATCCAGTGTTGTCCACCTGCGGGTACGTTGTACAATTGAGGAGTCTGGTTCGTGATTTCTACGATCTGGCCTGTAGGATTGAACATCATGTCTCTTCCCGTCAAAGCAGCGATAGGCTCACCGTTTCCGTCAATAAATTCGAAATCATACGGATTGAGTGGATTACCACCAAATGTGATTGCGCTGTTCTCTCCGAAGAAGATATTCAAACGCTGGCCAGTCTCTACGTCAATTGCATAGCCTGGGAACCAGCCCATTCCTGTTCCTGTTCCGTCTGGAATTGGGTTACCGTCAGCATCTGCCTCCTTACTCACAGAAGGTGCTTCACGAAGGTCGAATTGTGAAGCATTACCTTCTGTTTGAATTCCACCAGCAGCGGTGAAGTCAGAAGTTGCAGTCTCGACGATTATGCAACGGCTCCATAGGTCCTTGTTGCTTGTGAATACAATGTCGACGTTATTGAGGTCTTCAAGTTCGAGGTCATCGATTAATGCCCCACCTCTTGAGCGAATCATAGGCGAGATAAAACCGATACCAGCAACCGCAGGCTCTGACAATGAGTTCGAGAAAGCAGTAAGCTTGAAAGGCGCCCATTGATTATCGAAACAATTAGTAAGCATTTGCTCAGGATCGAGCTCAAACGCACTTGAGAGCTCATCTCTTTCACTAGACTCTGTGAGCATGAAGTTGAAAATCTGATCACCACCGAAAAGAGCAGGGAACGAAGTTTTATTTTCAATCGGCTGGTACCAAGGTGTTCCAGCTTCATCGAGTACCTCTACCTCGTATCCAATACAACCATTATTACCCAAGATTTGAACACCCGGCTCTTCGACTTGACCTAAAGAAACTGAGATTCCTAATTCTCCAATGATCAACTCATTGAAACTAATGAATTGGTTGTCTTCGACAACTACGTTGCCAGCTGCATCTAGCAACATCCACGTACCATCTGCGTCAAGTTCATCATCAGTAGTATCGCTATCCTCAAATATTACAGTAAAGGTACCGTCCTCTGTTACGAAAGGATTGTACGTCTGAGCTTCGACTGGAGCTCTTCCTGCCTGATATAGAGGCTGATTGTCGTCCTGATCCTCGAGCAAACGAAGACGCTCTCCTTCAGCTAAATCAAGGAAGAATGGACCTGTTCCCTCACCGTCGATGCGACGTACAAGGCCTTCATTTCCGTCTCCATTAAGTCTCACATCTGTGATTGGACGTGGGATACCTGTGTAGGTACGAACGTTATTACGTCCTTCGAGGTAAGGTGTTCGTTGACCTGAACCTCCTGGAACGAGTGGTTCAAAGTCTGCGTAATTATTGTACGCATATGCTACTACAGTAAAGTAGTATGGTGTGTGATTGATTAGTCCCCTAGTTCCTGAAGAAAATTGATCCTCAGTAATACGCAATACCGTTTGAGTACCCAAATCGGTAAGTGATGATTCCACTTGTGGAACAGGCTCAAACACCGGGAATTCTGGGTCTAGCGGATTATCAAGTGCAGTCCAGTTGAAAATTTCTCCAACACCATTGACGACATCAGATTGGAAGATCAAACGAGCTTGAGTTGGATCATCTAGACTTGCAATAGAAACAGACTCATTACGTAATTGATACACCTTGTATCCCTCGAAACGGTAGAGAGAGTCGCTTACTCCATCAGGAGCAAGAAGATCTACTTCTGAATAGTTCTGACCTGCGTTGTTAGATACCTCAGGGTCATTCGTCAAGAGTATTGTCAACCGCTCATCAAGCTCGATAAAGTCAATATCTGGAGCATCTGGTCCATCAGTAATATCGAAACAGTTGTCAAACAAGTTCTGAGCGAGATCATCTGCCTCGAAGAGACGAGTCATGATTGGACAAGGATAAGTTTGCTCGTTCGCAATCCATGGCACTCCAACGATGAGCTCATTCACTGCACCTGGGCGCAGATCGAATGGACCAGAAGCTTGAATTGTACGGCGATCGCCTTCACCTAAATCTGCAGCACACATTGACCACGCATCAGCTGATTCATCAGAAGGAACAGTTGGGAAAACGAATTTTGTAATTCGTCCTGACGTCTGGTAGCCAGATCCACTAGCCGTGTATGGTGTACCGTCCTTCCAAATACCTTGGAGATAGTTGTAATACTCACCTGCTAGACCGCGAGTCGGGTCTGTAGTTTGTGGTAAAGGACTACCTACACTCGCATTGTTGTAGTAAATGAATGAAGTCATTCCTAACTCTATACCGATTTCAATAGAATCCATTTCAACTGAATCGAAAACTGTACGGAACTCTTTTGGCCCACGGAAATAGTCTACACCTAAAATCGGCACCTCATCACCGTAAGAAGGAACTCCTTGCTCGCAAATCGCTCCTGTAGAGCCATCTACTGCATCTTGATTGTAGTAGTATGCAAGTTGACGTGTTGTGTCACTACCGATAAAGTCATCTGTAAAGCATCCGAGGTCACCATCTACCCAGATACCGAAGAATGTATTTCTAAGTAGCTCCTTACCTCTGTTGATAAGCTTGTAACGCTGAAAAGTCATGTTGTTAAGGGCATCGTTGGTAGAATACGCGAATGCCTGAACTTGAACCTCCATCTGAAGTGGAATTGCCGAACCTGAGTTAAGGTGGCTATTACCATTATCGTTGTAGATCCAGAAGATCATCTCATCTGGGAATTGTGGGTCATCCCTCTCATTCTCATCTGGATTGTAGTAGTCCTCACAACCTTCAATCTCAATAATCGGGATGTCACCAGCGAGTGGATCATAGAGACCATCGATGTTACAATTACCGAAGTCATCGCAGAAGTCAAAAAATCCTGCAAGACCTTGAGTTGTGTTTGGTGGTGCGAAACCGTGTACTTCAGCGAAGAATGGGTTTCCTCTACCTGGCCATCCTTTGACTCCATCTGGAATCATGTCTGCCGTGTAGTTGATTTCCCCTCGTTGAGAAGCCGCAAAAAGGCGCTGGTGCTCTCTAATTTCAGCTGCACTAACCTCGAAGAAAATATCCCAGTTAGAGCATGTCTCTTGAGTAACCTCACCAGTTTCTGGATCGAGTGGTCCTGGATAAAAGTCAAATTGTCCAGTTGAACGTCCATAATCCTGAGCAGCAACTTTTAGGTTACCAGCAGGATCAAGTCCACCCAACCATACCGCACCTGCGAAAAGTGAAGAAACTTCTGTTTCTCCTAGGGGCACTTTAGGTACAATGTATCCCGCATCTACACCATTCCACCAAACGTCACCCCCCGTCGTGAGCTTAGCTCTAACGTTATTGACATCTTGATCTGTAGTTCTTAGTCCAGGAGAGCAATCAATTCGAAATCCTACAGGAGTCGATGAATTTGCTTGACCTGCCCTGTCAGCAGGCACACCACTTCCAATATTTGGAACGTGTGCGAGCAACGCGGTAGCGGAGAGGCAGAATGTCGCTGCAAGCAGCGCAGTTTGTATTCGTTGTAGCATCATGATATGCTGATTTTTACGTCGGGTGATTAGAATGAGAAACTAGCACCCAAAAAGATGCGGCGTGGAAGGCTAAAGAAGTTCGGATTTACAACGCGGTAATTGTAAGAACGGATATAAGCTTCCTGATCTATCTGCTGTGAAATCGCAGTTTGTCCTTGAACGGACACCAAGAAGCCATCATCATCTGGAAGTCCCGTTGCTGGGTAAACATTGATGATGTTTCGTTGATTCAGAAGGTTGCTAATACGGAGGTAGATATTTACATCAACACCTTTCCCTCCTTCATTAAACAAGCTCAAATCGCGATCAATACGCAAGTTTGTTACGAAGTTCCAAGGAAGACGTGCTCCGTTGATGTCACCTTCGTTTACACGACCCGAAAGTTGTGTTGCAGTTTGAAGACGAGTATATGGGCGACCACTTACAGCAGAACCTGAAAGGTTGATACCTGTATTCTCCATGATTGGTCGGTCGAAAAGACGTGGGCCTTCACCTCTTCCATAGCGGAAATCGAGAGCACCTGCAATTCTGTGACGCTCGTCAAAGCTTAATGGGTAGAGTGTACGTAGGTTTCCACGCTGAACGCTACCACGCTGTGAGTTTGCGTCAGAACCTGTACCGTCTGCGAACTGTAGACCGTAAGAAACACGGAGACTTACAGGTCCTGTACGACGCAAGTCGTAAGAAACGTTGAGACCTTTAACTGTACCGAAATCTTGGTTGTCGTAAGTCGTGTAGCGCCCTAGATCAGCTGCTGCGAATAGGTAGGTACGCGTCTGGATCATGTCGCGCATCTCACGTACAAAGAAGCTTAACTTCAATGCAGAACTTTGAGAAATACGCTGCTGGAAACCAGCCTCATAATCAACTGTCCTTGTTGGAAGCAAGTTCGGGTTATTGAAGATTGAGCTTGCTGCGTTGTTCGTGAAGTAGTAGTAGTCGAGTGCGGTTGCAATCGTATTTGAAGGTGGACGCTGTACGAGTACGTCGTAGTGTGCGAAGAAGTTCGCATCCTCAGAAATAGGGAAACTAAATGCTAGACGCGGCATTACGTTGATTTGTGCATCGTAATCCTCGAAACTTGCATCTGGATCAAAGTCCAGCTCACGGATATAGTTAGTCTCGTTTGCACGCTCATCCACATAAGCTGGAATTTGCTGCGTGAAAATTTCCGCTGGGTTATTTACCTGGCGACCATCTGCAGTGAACCATGTGTCATCCTCACGGTAAGCTTGAACAACGTTTCCTTCTACTGACTCAACATAAACCTTTGCGTCATCCGCAATATTTACTGGCTTTGACTCACCCGGGTTAAAGTTGAAATTTTGAGCTTCTTGGATGTCGTAGAGTTCGTACGGGTCCTTTAGCACTTTCGTATTTGCATCGAAGTAATCAACACGGAAACCTGCACGAAGGATAATGTTCTTAAAGGTGAACTTATCTTGGATGTAACCTGCAGCATAGATTGGTTGAACTGGCGCTACTGGGAAAGTACGCTGACCTTGTTCGTTGGTGGCAGTAAAGAAATCGTCGAATGCACCATTAGTGCCGACCTCGTTTCCTTCGTAATCAAAACCGTAGTACGTTAGGTTGTTATTTGCCGTGGCTTCAGCAGCACTAAACATTCCAACATTAAGTTGGTCTGGAGTAACAGAGCCAAAGTCAACAAACTGATCTAGTCCAACTCCAAGGCTGCTGCGTAATTCAGTGAAGAATCGTGCATCACCTTGTATCGCAGTTGGCTCTACACGGAAACCGAAGATGTCAATTGAATCTGCACTGATCGGTACTCCATTAATGACAGTGTCGATATCAATGACGTCGATGATATTATTAGTATCAAGATCCTGAAGTGCTGCGTTAGCAAGCTGCTGTCCACGAAGCCAAAGCGACTGCGGGTTCAGGTTGTAAAGACGGTTAATGCGCTGCTCATAAAGCAAACCGAGCTGGATATTGTGAACTCCAGACTTTCCACCTTTTGGCTTAAGGTCGAACTGAGTTTGCAAGTTGAATGTAATGAGGTCATTTTTGGTCTCCTGATATAGGTTGAAGACTGTACCAATACTAGAGTGTAGTGTATAGACACCACTTGTAATGATGTTAGCTAGGACACCGTTTTGAGCGAGAAGCTCGTCAAAAGATGCCGGCTCTCCTTCTGGGCGACCAACTTTGTTATAGTTCGCTAACACTGGGTTTTGCGTACCAGGTGTAAAGCTCTGGAAGGTATTACGGAAGCCATTGTGTGTGAACTCAGGCATTCCTGAGCTGAAATCAACATCGAATGTAGGTACGTTATCATTGTCAAACACGCCGATGTAGCCATAGTCAAAGAATCGATCCTCGTGACGTGAGTCTTGGACAAGTCCATTTGCACGTTGGTACCCAATCTGAACAGTATATAGTGCATTGCTGATTAGGCTAGTGTTGTTGGTATCTAAGCTTGATGCTTGGTTACCAAGACGGTGACGGAATCGGAAATTACCTCTATACAAGTTATTGAGGTCGTATGGATTGTTGTGTGCGTTAAGTAGACGCCAGTTTGCAGCTGTTACACTACCCTCATTAGGAGTAAAGCGATTGTTCCGACGTGTGTAGTTTCCTGATAGCGTAACATCGATGGCGTCTGATAGACGAGCATCGAGCTTACCAGAAAGATCAATACGAGTGAATTCCTCGAAAGGCTGTGCATCAAGGATTTGAACATCCTCGTCCGTTAAAAAAGCTGCTCTTGGAGAAATACCTGCACCACTTTCTAGACGCTGGATAGGATCATTTTCTAGACGCTCACGAGTCTCATCGGTGATATACACGATGTCAGTTGCTGGAGCATCGTCATCCTCGTTATACGTATAACGACCTGAAAGACGATAACCAAGTATGGTTTTCTTGTCTTTTCCGTCTGGAGAGAGACGCTGAATAAGCGGCCCCGATACACTACCACCAATAAGGTTGTTGTTGTAATCGTCTAAAAAACGAGAAGTCTCAGCCTCGACAAAACCGTTGAACTTACTAGAAGGTCCTTTTGTGGTGATAGAAATTACACCAGAAGAGAGGTCTCCGTACTTAGCCTCTACACCACCTGTTACAACTTGAATCTGATCGATGTCAGACTCCGTGACAAGTGTTCCTGTTACACGGACACCATCAATAATATACTGTGTCGCATTTGTACGCCCACCTCTAAGGCTAACTGCATCACCCTCATCTGAGGAAGTTGCACCCGCACTCAAGGTCGCAATAGCGTTGATGGAACGTGTACCAAGTTTCTTAACCTCTTTAGAGGTGAGAATAAGACCTTGAGAGGTCTCATCGACTTTAAGCGGGTCATTTTTGTATGCCTTAATAGTAGCCGTTTCGAGAACAATTCCACCATTGTCCTCAAAATCCATGTCCAGCTTATTCTCTTGACCAGCTAGGATTTCAACTCCCTCGATAATCTGAGGAGTATAACCAACGTAGGAAAACTCGATGTTATAGGTACCAGGATCAACTGAGATACGGTAATTGCCATCAAAGTCTGTTGCAGCACCCGTGACTAATGCAGTACCATTAAGAACCTTAACAGTACCCCCAATGACTGGATCGCCTATGTCATCTTTTACAGTACCAAAGATGGTCTGTTGGGCGAAGACGCTCGCGGCGCCAAAAATGAGAAAAATACTTACGAGTAGAGTACGAGTCATACGTGGTAGTTGTCGCAGCTGCATAAAAGAAAAGTGAGCGATGCTCGCCCTTTACTGATCATGCAGCTTAGAAAAGTGAAGGGCGTCGATTGGATACCTTATTCCTATCGAACACTGCAATGATAACCAAACATTAACTGGTTTCACAGCATAGACCTCATGGTTTGCCTCTAATCTGACACTCTTTACAGCTAAGGGTGACGTCTACGAGACGGATTCGAATGAAAAATGTCGTCCACACGGCAAATTCAAGTCAATACTTTCAAGTTGCCTGAATCGTGGCTCTTACTTTTTCAAGTACAATTTTGGCCAAATCTCTCTTGCTCTCTACAGTCCACCCAGCCACGTGAGGGCTTAGTACTACATTCTGAAAACTAGCTAATTGTGTATATAATTCTCTTTCATGTGCTGAATAGGTATCCGTTTTTTCATTCGGAAATACATCTAGACATGCTCCTGCGACATGTCCAGATTTGAGTCCTTTTAGAAGCGCCTCAAGGTCTATAGCTTTCCCACGAGAAGTGTTAAGAATAATTACTCCTGGCTTTGAACAAAAAATGGCTTCCTCACCTAAATACCCTATTGTTTCCGAGGTCAAAGGAAGATGTAGACTTAAAATATCAGCTTTCGCAAAAACCTCTTCCGCCGATTTCGCCGCTGTTACCCAAGGTGTTGAATCCGTGAAATTTGAGCGGTACTTGTCATAAGCAAGGACAGGATTTTCAAATCCGCGGAGGGTTTTGGCGAAAGCTGGACCTGTATGCCCGTAGCCGATAATACCTACTGTCCGATACTTTAATTCCCAGCCTCGCGCTGCCTCACGATCCCAATTCATTTCGCGCACTTGCTGATCGCCAAGCAAAATTTTGTTTGATAATGCGAGAAGCATGGCCAAGGCGTGCTCCCCCACTGCAGGTGCATTCCCTGCTGGACTCGACAAGATTGCCACGTTCTTGGTTTTGGCGTAAGCTTGATCAACAATCTCCAAACCAGAGCCTAGGCGACCTACCCATCGCAGGAGTTGTGCTTTATCCATGAGCTCCTTGTCGACAATAATTTTAGAGTTGATCACCAAGCCTTCGAATTCATGAACGACATCATGAACTTCTTCAAGAGTAATGTTTGGTCGATAGATGAGGTGATAGCCCAATTTTTCTAGGCCTTTCGGCAAAACTTCATGAACATCGTCAGTAATCAATACACGTGGTGGATTCATGACGCGAAGGAACGTAGTTTTACGGCGTATGAAAGCATTTTACCTCCTTCTATTCTCCGTACTCGTCTCTTGCAATTCGATTGAGACCAACACCGAGCCTCACGTTCTGGCGGACCTCTACTATAGATATGAAGCGAATACTGGTCGCTATACCGCTGAGGCGAAAATGACGTTACGTGATTCGATCGCAAAAAAGGATACCGCCTACAGGGTGGATGGCGGCGTAGCTTTCCTCAACAGCGGGATGCGAAGCGACATTGTAGATGACAAGTTTATTCGCTACAAAAATGCTTTTCAAGCAAAGCCTGCCAATGGCCCAAGTTTCTCATTCAAACAGCCTTCCGGAAAACAGACAACTATCCCTGGAACCTTAGCTCCCTTTGACTCCCTCATTATGGGACCTGCCCCTACGAAGAACTTTGGATTTACAGTTTACCACACGAATAAGGAAGATTTTCTCGCAGCCAACGAAACGCTTTCTGCGCTCTTCCAGCCAGACAATGACACCCCTAAATTAGCGACCATTCTTGGCCCAAGAACTGATGTCGGTGGTGCTTTCAAATTTTCTCGCGAAACAGTCGCGGACTGGCCACTCACTACAGGGACTATCACATTTATCAAAAGACGTGTCACTCCAATTTACATGGATGGCGTGGAAGGTCAGATGGTAGAAGAAGTTTACAGCAAACCTGTCCCAACGGCCATGGTGAATTGACATGTTGTATGGGCCTTGGTGGATTGTGAAAAAACGGTGGCTAGGCTCCAAGCAAGCAGCTATACTTTCGCGCCGATTTTGATCCACCTAAATCTGTCGACATGCCTAAGGATACTTCTATAAAATCGGTACTCATCATTGGATCTGGCCCAATAATTATTGGCCAGGCTTGTGAGTTCGATTACTCTGGTACTCAGGCGGCTAGGTCGCTTAAAGAGGAAGGTGTTCGTGTTGGATTGATCAATTCGAATCCGGCCACAATCATGACCGATCCCCTCACCGCAGATAGTATTTACTTGAAGCCGCTGACGGTGGAATCGATCGATGAGATCTTAACAATCGAGAAGTACGATGCGGTTCTCGCTACAATGGGTGGGCAAACCGCATTAAATCTCGCCATCGAAGCAGGGAAAATCGGACTTTGGGACAAACACAACGTTAGGTTGATCGGCGTTGATCTCGAAGCCATTGATCTCGCTGAGAATAGAGACCTTTTCCGAAAGCACATGGAGAACATTGGTCTAAAATGTGCTCCGGCTCAAATTGCCAACTCCTTTCTTGAAGGAATGGAAGCTGCACAAGATATTGGCTTCCCTGTGGTTATTCGCCCTAGCTATACCCTAGGAGGTTACGGAGGTGGATTCTGTCATACTGCTGAAGAGTATCCAGAATTGCTGCGCAGAGGGCTTGAAGCAAGTCCAACACACGAGGTACTTATTGACAAGGCCGTGTTTGGCTGGAAGGAATTTGAGCTAGAATTGCTGCGTGATTCTGCCAATAATGTGGTGATCATCTGTACGGTCGAGAACTTTGACCCAATGGGGATTCATACTGGAGACTCGATTACTGTTGCCCCAGCGATGACCTTGTCTGACAAGGCGTATCAAGACATGCGCAACCAAGCAATCATAGCGATGCGCGCGATGGGTAATTTTGCAGGCGGTTGCAATATTCAATTCTCGCAAAACCCAGAGACAGAGGAGTTTATCGTCATTGAGATTAACCCACGGGTAAGCCGCTCATCTGCACTCGCTTCCAAAGCAACTGGATATCCAATTGCAAAGATTGCAGCTAAGTTGGCTTTGGGTTACAACCTAGACGAGCTAAAAAATCAGATCACGAAAACGACGAGTGCGTATTTCGAGCCTTCGCTTGATTATGTGATCGTAAAAATTCCTCGTTGGAATTTCTCAAAGTTCCCTGGTGCTGACCTTAACCTAGGACTTCAAATGAAGTCTGTTGGAGAGGTTATGGGCATTGGTCGAACGTTCCAAGAAGCCCTGCAGAAGGCCTGTCAGAGTTTAGAAGATGGCCGCGCTGGTCTCGGTGCTGACAACAAGCCGTTCGTTCAAATCGATGATGTGCTTTCGCGCTTGGAAACTGCGCAGGACGATCGCCTCTTCCGTATTAAGGATGCAATGAACTTAGGCATACCGGTTACTACGATTCACAAACTCACCAAAATTGATAACTGGTTCTTGAACCAGATCAAAGAAATGGTGGATACTGAAAATGAGCTCTCTAAGCTCAAGGTAATCGCTAATGTTGACCATGCGCGCATGCTTGAGCTTAAGCGCATGGGTTACTCTGATCTTCAGCTTGCCTACATACTAAACGCGGAGGAGGAAGAAGTGAAAGCCCACAGGGAATCACTCGGTATTCGACGAACGTATAAGACGGTAGACACCTGTGCAGCAGAGTTTGAGTCTCACACCAACTACCTCTACTCCACGTTCGACACGGAGAATGAGTCTATATCGACAGACAAAAAGAAGGTTGTCATTTTAGGTTCTGGACCTAATCGCATTGGGCAGGGTATTGAGTTTGACTATTGCTGTGTTCACGGTGTCATGGCGGCCAAAGAGGCAGGATATGAGACGATCATGGTGAACTGCAACCCTGAGACGGTTTCTACAGACTTTGACATTGCCGACAAGCTTTATTTCGAGCCAGTATTTTGGGAGCATTTGGAAGCCATTCTCGATCATGAAAAACCTGAAGGCGTCATCGTTCAGCTCGGTGGTCAAACCGCACTCAAACTTGCAGAAAAGCTGGAGCAAAAAGGCGTGAAAATTATCGGTACGAGCTTCGATTCCATGGACCTTGCTGAAGATCGCGGAAGATTTTCTGATCGACTAAAAGCGCTTGAAATTCCTTATCCACCTTATGGAGTTGCCGATGACGTGAATGAGGCAGTACGCGTAGCAAATGAGGTAGGATACCCGGTGCTTGTACGTCCAAGCTATGTCCTTGGGGGACAGCGCATGCGAATAGTGATCAATGATCATGATTTAGAGCGCCATGTATTGAGCATCTACAAGCACATGCCAGATAACAAGGTGCTCATCGACCACTTCTTAGATCGTGCAAAGGAGGCTGAGATCGACGCAATTTGTGATGGCGACGATGTGCATGTGATGGGCATTATGGAGCATATTGAGCCTGCAGGTATTCACTCTGGCGACTCTTCTGCTGTGCTCCCTGCATACAGTCTCACTGTTGAAGAGTTGGCAACGATGACAGAGTATACGCATCGTCTCGCTAAAGACCTTAAGATCAAAGGCTTAATCAATATTCAGTTTGCGATTAAGGAAGGAAAGGTCTATGTAATTGAAGCAAATCCTCGGGCAAGTAGAACAACGCCGTTCATTGCTAAGGCTTACCAAGAGCCATATTTAAAGCATGCAACGCATGTAATGCTCGGTCATAAAAAGCTGAAAGACATCCGTTTTGATCCTCAACCGCAAGGCTATGCGATCAAGGTGCCAGTCTTTAGTTTCAACAAGTTCCCTAATGTCGACAAGCAGCTCGGACCAGAAATGAAAAGTACGGGTGAGGAGATTCGTTTTGTAAAAGATTTGACGGATCCTTTCTTCAGGAAACTTCACAGCGAGCGTAGCATGTACTTAACTCGCTAGCGATCTTCCAATCGTTCATTAGCCTAGCACTCACAAGTAGATACTCTCCAAATACTAGCTTGATAAATTGGGTCGACCCAAGCAGCAAATGCTTGCACAGACTCGTTTGAAAAAGTATGAAGAGATTGTACTTTATGCTGGTCGCCTTTACGCTCATTGTGGCATCGGCTTGCGAGAAAGATTCTTGCGATCAAACGTGGACACAAGTAGTATCCGTTCCAATCACATTAGACAGGTCGGCGGTTCAGGAGGAAATAGGATTAGAGCCTGCAATGGACTTGTGTCTAGGAGGTGGTATTTATGCATTCGGTGATTATATTTTCATGAATCGCCGCGATGAAGGATACCATATCCTTGATAATCGCGTGCCTGAATCACCGCAAAATGTTGCATTCCTAAGAATTCCTGGGGCGACTCAAATGGCCTTTGTAGAAGGTAAATTGATTAGTAATTCGTACGCTGACTTGGTGACCTTGGAGATGGATGGGATACAGTCCGCAACGCTGCTTTCTTCTACACCTAACTTTCTTCTAGACGAAAATTCACTCCCAGTAAGCGAAGACTTATTAGTTGTGGGTTACGAGAATCAAGAAGTAGAATTTACGCAAAGTTGTGATGGGAGCATAGCAGGTCAATGGCAGGGTTGTGATTTTTGTGATGCTTCTGTCTTTTCTGCTGGAAATCAAACTACTACTGGAAGTGGATTCGGCACGCCGACTGTAAATACAGCTGGTAGTATGTCACGCATGGCTTTTAATGGCAACTTATTATATGTTATTGGATCTTCACGGCTTTCGACTTATGCACTGGAAAATAATTTGTTGGTCAATACCAATAATCAGCAGCGAGCCTTTGGGATGGAGACAGTCATTGTACGTGAAGGATTTCTTTATATAGGATCTCAAAATGGAATGCATATCTACAACTTAGATTCGCCTCGCCAACCAAGCTATCTTAGCACGTTTACTCACTTCACTGGTTGCGATCCAGTTTCAGTAGAAAATGACGTTGCGGTAGTTACGGTAAGAGACGGCCGAGATTGCAGGAATCGATCTGGAAACATTATGTATATCCTTGATATTTCAGATAAATCAAATCCAGTAGAATTAGCAAGTGCAGACATGAACAATCCTCGAGGAGTAGCACTTTATAACGGATTTATTTATTTATGTGATGGAGATGCAGGATTGAAAGTTTTTGACCTCGAAGGAGGATCGGCGAGTACGGTTCAGCAGCGTCAACGACAAGTGTATGACGAAGATTCCATGACAGATGTGGCTGTGTTGCCTTATCCTGCTGGAGACATTCTACTCACCGTGGGTGACGATCATCTTTCTCAGTACAGCATAGCTGCTTCGGGAGAGCTTACGCGAACTTCTCGGGTTGCAGCAGATGATTGTCTATAACAGCTATGCGTAATCTCTTACTGTCCAGAACCTTAATACTTTCCCTACTCTTCATGCTGGGCACGAATAACTTGAGTGCTCAAATCTTGCTTCCGCCAAAACCTGAGAAGCCTCCACGAGAAGAATTTATTGAAAAGGAGAAGACTAGACTGGAGGCAATACCTCTTGACAAAATACCTGCGAAAGGTTGGTACTTCGAATCAGGGGTGGGAGTTTCCATTTGGGGGCAAGAAAGTCCCTGCAGCTGCAGCGCCCTAACGGCCGATGTTGGGTTTCATTATTTGACGAACAAAGGTCTTTTAATCGGAACCGATCTACTTTTAACAACTACTACTACGCGCGTAGTTTCTCCAACATTAAAATTTGGCTACCAGGCAGTTCGTCAAGATAATTCTATCGGGGCGTGGTCTGCTACCTTACTAGTTGGTCCTACTATTAATAATATTGGTCCTGATCAATTTAATAGCGAATCTGACTACTCAGGATACATATATGGAGGCGAATTAAATGTTCAGCCGCGCTTAGGAAGGTATACGCAGTTACGAGGAATCATCGGTGTAGGATGGCTTACGACTCGAGAAAAGTTTACACGTGAAAACTTTCAAGGGCAACCCTTTACTACCACTACCAAACATAGCGGTCTTCGAATACGGTTTGGTTTAATCTTTTAACGCAAAAAGCTTTCGCCAAAACCTAGGTTAGGTTTTGGCGAAAGCCTAAATGTTATAGTCAATAAAAGGGATTTTATTTCTTAGACATTTGTCGCTCAAGCAAGGCCTTTGTAGCCATGATTCCTTCCTTCTCGGTTATGTCATCACCTTCAAATTCTACACCTACGAAACCAGTATATCCATGCGCTAAGACTGTATCCATCATGCGTTCGTAGTCAATCTTAACCTCATTGCCATTCGCATCAAATCCTTTGGATTTCGCACTTACAGCATGCGCGAAAGGCATCCACATTCCTACAGCGGCGTAGATGCTGTCAAGTGGAACTTCATCAAGGCATTCGTATTCCCAACCCCGTGGATCGTGTTTACGGCAAAAATTTCCAAAATCTGGTAGTATCCCAACGTTCGACATTTGAATAGAAGACATGACACTAGTGAGCCATGCTGGATCGGATGAGTATCCTCCGTGATTTTCTACAACAACGTTGACGTCGCGCGTTCTGGCGTAAGCTCCTAACTCGCTAAGGCTCTTAATCGCCGCAGTTCTAACGGCTTGTTTGGAACCTTCTCCTGAGGCATTTACACGTATGGTAGGGATGCCGCTTGTCGCTGCCGCATCAATATAGAACTTATGATTTGCGACAGCCTTTTTGCGAGCAGCCTCGTTGGTATCACCTAAAGACCCTTCGCCATCTATCATGATGAGCACTTCGGTAACTCCTGCGTCTTTTGCAGCTCTGTCAAGCTGGGCAAAGAGCTTCATGATGGACGTACCATGTCCTTCACCTTCTTTGATATCATTCTTGTAAAGCTGATTGACGTATTCTATTCCTTTGAAGCCCATTCCCTTCGCTTGCTCTGCAAATTTGTATGGGTTGAGGTCTCCTTCGCGGTACGCTCTATGCAGTGACCATTGGGCCAAGCTGATTTTGAACTCATTGCTAGGCGTTGCGTCATCAGCCACCATATTTTTCATGGCAGGAGTCGCCTCCGAAGTCATGTTACCAGCAGTTTCTGGAACTTTTTCCTCGGCTTGATTACAAGCGAACAGTAAAAGTGTAAAGGCGAGAATTGAGCAGTGTAGTACTTTTTTCATCTGTTGAATTGCTTGGCTTTTGAGACTAGTGAGGTTGTTTAGACAATCCACGCGTCCAGAAAAATAAGATTGCGAGTAGACCTATGGCAATCACAGGGATGATATTGACCGAAGAAAGGACTTCTCTTCCTGCTACTACCTCTGCGGCCTTCATAGACTTCATTTTGGCTTCGGAATAGGCTTCCATGTTGTCTGAGGATACACCGGACCTTGCGGCTGCAACATTGATCGTATAGTCCATGAATCCAGGCATTGCACTGGCCTTGATCATGTCTCCTGAGTCCATGACTTTTGCTTTCGCCATTTTAGCATCCATAGCGCCTTTGTAGACTTGATCAGCATCTGCGGCTGATTTATCGTGCACCATCAAGGCGGCTGTTACAATATCTGGAGTGGAACTGGCACTATCAAGCCAGCCTCCGATAATTGGATTCATGATCACCATTGAGAACATCCCTACTCCTCCAATAAGTGACATTCCTAAGGCTCCCGTTTGAGGTGTGAATTCGTCCACCGCGCCGATCATGTTTGGCCAGAAAAAACAGATTCCCAGTGCAAATACTGCTGCTGCCAAATAGACCGCTGATCCATCGAGGGTGGTGAGGAGATAGATTCCGAAAGAAGCCAATATCGCGCTTCCTAGGAGCACGCCTGTAGTGCTAAGTTTGTGGACATACGGTCCGCCAAAGAATCGACCCAAGGCCATAATTCCTGAGACGAGTGCGAGAACAAGGATTGGATTTGCTCCGCCTCCACTTAAGATTTTCTCGACCCATTGCGTAGTAGAAAATTCTGTGCTTGCTGTAAAGGCCATGCAAACAGCAATGAGAATGAAAAGTGGATTGAGCAGACCCTTCAAGTTTGAAGAGGTGTCACTTTCAATATTTAAGCTTTTAGGAAATTCCTGTCCGAAGATGAGTCCCCCGTAAATTAGGGTCGGTATGAACATCACGCCGATCAATACTTGCCAACCTACTTCGGGCAGAAAGCTTCCGAAAGCAGTAGCGACTAAACTTCCGATTACGATTCCACCTGGAAACCAAACGTGAAATTTGTTGAGCATCTCTGAGGTCTTGTCTGGGTACATGTCTGCAATCATTGGATTACAGGCAGCTTCGACGGCTCCGTTTGCAAAGCCGATAAAGAAGGTTGAAATAATAAGTCCCCAGAAACCACCTGCGGTGATGGTGAGGATGAGTCCAAGCAAGTGGGAGATGAAGGCGATCCACATCATTTTACGCGGTCCGAGTGAGTTGTAGACTAAACCACCGATGAGCATCGCAATTGGGAATCCGAGAAAAGCCATGGAGTTAACCCAACCGAGTTGTGCATTATCTAAGGCGAATTCTGTTCCGAGCGCATTCAAAATTCCTGCTCGAATGGCGAAAGTCATCGCTGTAACGATGAGTGCTACACAGGATGCTAGGAACAGTCGGTCGCGGTTTGCGGGTACGTTGCTGAGCGATATATCCGAAGGATTGGCAGAGATGGTAGACACAGTCGAAATTTTAATTGAGAGCTAGCTGCTAAGAAAGTGTAAAATGTGGATTGCCGGGGAGTGAAGTTTTAACGTGAGGTTGGAATTAGAACGTGGCTAGTAATAAATGCGTCTATGTAAATGAGGTCTTGGCAAGGTATCATTCAAAAATTTGTGTTTGCGTGAAGGTGTTTGTATGTCAAAACAACTCAAACCAAAAATCTTAAAATCGTGTAGACCGGTAACCGGTAGACGTGTCTATACGTCCAGAATAACCCAAACCAAAAATCCAAAAATGTGTAGACCGGTAGACGTGTCTACACGTCCAGAAACTCACCCTCACGCAGCCAAATTTGAATGTTCAGCCCTGTTCAGATTTTTCAAATAATCAGCCATTACTTGATAGGCGTGTTGCGTAGCCTCAGTATTTATAGCGTAGCCACTACCCTTCCCTATTCGACAAGGTCTGACTAAACCCGCCCTTCTTAGTTGCTGAATGTGCTGGGTCAATGAACTTTTGCTTAATGGACTATTAAGAAGTAATCCCCTAAAACTCGTCGCTCCAAACTTTCCTAACGTCTCCAAAATCGCAAGCCGCTCGCAGTGGCCCAACAAAAAAAAGTAGTGCGCAGCATCTTGCCGACCAACTACATACAGATAATTCTTCTTCTGACTCATCACATAAAATTTCGATTCGAACCGCAATTATAAACAAAATGTTTTACTTGGAGTTGCGTTTTCAATCCACCACCTAAAATTTCCGCGCTCACCTTTACCTTACCCCCATGAGTACTACCACAGCAGGAAGAAGATTACGTATGGGTATGGTTGGTGGCGGACCAGGAGCCTTCATCGGAAACGTACACCGCATCGCCGCTAGACTCGATGATCAAATAGAACTTGTTTGTGGAGCTTTCAGCTCAACGCCAGAAAAAAGTAAAGCACAAGGCAAGGAGCTTTTTCTAGACCCTAACCGTGCCTACGGCAGCTGGGAAGAAATGATCCGTGAAGAAGCCAAATTACCAGCAGACGTGCGCATGGATTTCGTGAGCATCGTTACACCCAATCACATGCACTTTCCTCCTGCCTACGCAGCACTGGAGGCTGGATTTCATGTTATCTCCGATAAGCCTATGACCCTCTCTACAGAAGAGGCAAAAAAGCTCGTCGATAAGGTGAAAGAGACTGGACTTGTATTCGGCCTCACGCACAACTACACGGGCTATCCTATGGTGAAACAAGCACGCCAGATGGTAGCCGTTGGTGAACTTGGAAAAATACGCCGAGTACTTGTAGAATACCCGCAAGGATGGATGGCAGAAAAGCTCGAAGACACTGGTCAGAAACAAGCCGCTTGGCGTTCTGACCCTCAGAAATCAGGAGCAGCCGGTGCTATAGGAGACATTGGGACCCACGCCGAAAACCTTGCTAGTTACATTATAGACCAAGAGCCTGCGCAACTACTTAGTGAAACCAACCGCATGGTTGAAGGACGCATTTTAGATGATGATGCTTCTGTTCTCTTACGCTTCAACGGTGGAGCAAAAGGCCTACTCTTCTGCTCTCAAATTGCCGTTGGAGAAGAGAACGCGCTTAAAGTACGCGTTTACGGAGAGAAAGGAGGGCTTGAATGGAATCAAATGGAACCAAACTCCCTACGTCGCACCTACCTTAATGATCCGGCCACAATTATGCGAACAGGTGTTGGTAGCCTCTCTGCTATCAGTCAGACTGCCACTCGCCTACCAGCAGGACACCCTGAAGGCTTTTTAGAAGCCTTCGCTAACATCTACCGAGGAGTAACTCAAGCTATCCGAGTGCACAACGGCGAGGATCTTGGTGATGCCGTTCGACTAGATTTCCCAACCGTTGAGGACGGTTACCGAGGTATGCTCTTTATCGAAAAAGTGATAGAAAGTAGTGAGAAAGGAAATGTTTGGGTAGAGTTATAGCACAAACCGCTCTCGCAATACGTGCAAACTTGCTTTGGAGGAATAAAACACTCCTCATCTACGGGCGTGTCGGTGTTAACCCTTTGCCAATGGGCGCTTTTAGACCCTATTACCCGTTTCATCGTATGGACACGTTTGAAAATACGTTTCATCTTTGCATCGCTATGAATCGCTTACACACACTGGGGAAAGCTAGCATTTTGCTAATCGCCCTAATTTACTTCGCCCTGCCAAGTGTAAAAGGGCAAGATTATACCAAGACGGACGTCAGTTTTGCGAAAGCACACAAGTACGATGCCGCTCCAGACGAACGTGTCCTTAAAACTTGGTACCATTACGTAGTTTCTCGGAAAGGCATGAAATACGTCGTCCGTACTTTTTACCCTGAATCAGGAGCCCTTATTAGCTACTTCACCTACCAAGATCGGGGACTAAAAGTATTAGATGGTCCATTTACACTATACAGCGATGACGGAGATGGAAAAACAGAAGGGACGTATGTCGATAATGTCTTGAATGGACCTTGGACAACAACCACTGGGACTCAAATCCTTACCGAAGGAACCTACGATATGGGTCTTCGCATCGGAGAGTGGAAAGAGCATTACACCAATGGGCAGTTGAAGTCGCTCTTCACCTTTGATGGTGGCGAAGAACTTGGTCCTTATGTGCGTTATGACACCGTAGGTGTCGTCCTAGATACTGGTAACTCAATTCTGGGCGAACGATATACGTCGCTACCACCTGCAGAATTTGAAGCCCGCCGTGGCCGGGATATTATCGACGAATTCCCTTGTTTTGGAGAATGCAATCCTAATCTTAGCATAGGGGAGCGTACTCGACTCAGTGGACTAGCTGTGAGCCGATACATCCAAGAGAATATAAAGGCTCCAAAAGAGGTGGCGCTTTATGGTATTCAAGGACGTGTGAACGCAAGTGTATTGATTAATGAGAAAGGTATTATTGAAGAAGTCGACATCATTAATGGTCTCTGTGAGCCAATCGCCGCAGAGTGTCGCAGAATCATCGAGTCGATGCCTTCATGGCGACCTGGCGTAAAGCAAGGAAAGCCGGCTCCTGTTCGTGTCTTAATCCCATTTGCTTTTGCTCCTTAAGCTAGGAGTGGATAGCTAACACAAATTTTGCGAATGATCGTTACCTTTTCCCCATGAAAACGATCAAAGGTCCCGCGGTTTTTCTCGCGCAGTTTATGGGGGCAGAGGCTCCTTTCAATACACTCGACGGTATTTGTAAGTATATGGCCGACCTAGGCTATAAAGGAGTTCAAATTCCAACATGGGAACCCGCACTAATTGACCTCGACAAAGCAGCTGAAAGCAAGACCTACTGCGACGAGCTCAAGGGCCGGTATGCAGCTCACGGTTTGGAGATCACGGAACTATCAACGCACCTTCAAGGACAACTGGTCGCTTCTCATCCGGCTTATGACGAGATGTATGATGGCTTCGCTCCGAAAGAGGTACATGGCAAGCCCGCCGAGCGTCAAAAGTGGGCAGTTGATCAAGTAAAGAAAGCCGCCACGGCGAGTATGAACCTAGGGCTTACAGCGCATGCTACCTTCCCTGGCGCACTCTTATGGCCATTTGTGTACCCGTGGCCTCAGCGCCCAGCGGGACTGGTTGAGGCAGGTTTTGCGGAGCTAGGCAAGCGCTGGATGCCAATCCTCGATCATTTTGATTCCTGCGGAGTGGACGCATGTTATGAGCTTCACCCAGGTGAAGATTTACACGATGGTGTAACGTTCGAAAGATTCTTGAAAGAAGTCAATGATCATCCTCGTGCTAACATTATTTATGACCCAAGTCACTTCGTACTTCAGTGCATGGACTACCTCGAGTTCATCGATATTTATCATGATCGAATCAAAGCCTTTCACGTGAAGGATGCGGAGTTCATTCCAAGTGGACGTGCAGGTGTATACGGCAGCTATTCTGGTTGGACCGACCGCCCAGGACGTTTCCGCAGCCTTGGTGATGGACAGGTAGACTTCTCTGGAATCTTCACTCGTCTCACCAAGTATGGTTTTGATGGCTGGGCTGTAATGGAATGGGAATGCGCATTCAAAGCTCCTTCTCAGGGTGCTGCTGAGGGTGCTCCATTTATTGCGAAGCACATTATTCAGGCCACCGATAAAGCCTTCGATGACTTTGCAGATTCAGGTGCAGATGATGCAGCCAATCGTAGAATTTTAGGATTGAGCTAGTCAGTTTTATTTTCCTGCTTTGGAGGAGCTTTCCTTAAGTACACTGGAAAGCTTCTCCAACAATACTTTCATAATGCGACTCCTACTTCTCTTCTCATTTCTTCTTTTCGCTTTCGCTAAAACCAGCCACGCGCAAGGTCTCACCGATGAAGAAATGGACCCTAGAGTAACAGAGCAATACGTGAATGTTCCTGTAATTACTGCTTCCGCCAAAACAGGAGGCGCCCCTTCGGATGCCATCGTACTTTTTGATGGAACGAGTTTAAGGAATTGGCAAAAACTCGATGGATCGCCCGCGCATTGGATACTCGGCGAGAACGCGATGACAGTGGCGAGTGGTGGGGACATCGTGACGCGTGATAGCTTTGATAACTTTCAGCTTCATCTAGAATTTCGTACTCCAGCAGTTGTCAAAGGAGAAGGACAAGGGCGGGGCAACTCTGGCTTGTTTCTCCAAGATCGATATGAGGTTCAAATCCTAGATAACTACAATAATCCAACGTACTCAAACGGTCAGGCGGGAAGTATTTACAAGCAAACACCGCCAATGGTCAATGCATGTAAAGCACCAGGTGAATGGCAGACCTATGATGTAATTTATACTGCTCCAGTATTTAGCGAAAAGGGAACCCTACTCCACCCTGCCTATGTCACCGTTATTCAAAATGGAGTTCTTGTTCAAAACCATACGGCAATTCAAGGTACAACTCCTTTTAAAGGTCGAGGCGTTTATGAGCCACATGGAGTTGCTCCAATCCGCTTACAAGATCACGGCAACCCAATGAGCTTTCGTAATATTTGGTTGCGACCCTTATAATTACTTTTCTATCAGAACTTTCACAGACTCTATTTCACCAGTTTTATAATAAACTTGTAGGGTGTAGAATCCAGATGGAGTTCCTTCGTTCAGTTGATAAACTTGAGCTAATCCTCCCTTAAATTCCTGGATCAGTTGACCAGTTGTGTTGAACAACTGCACGGTTCGAACTTCTTTTTCAGTTTCCAATTTAAACTGGTGATCAATCGGGTTTGGATAGACCTCAATAAGACCTGCATCAACAGCGACAGCATTATTAACACTTGACACTTGAGCGGTCACAGCTTGCTTGCAAGTAGGTTCACCACCAAAAATAGGAATATTACTAACGCCTGTAATGCATGCTTGCAACCCTGCCCTTGGTGCAGGAAGTTCGCCAGGCAAACTATAGGTATGTACCCCAGAGGTTGACACAGTACCACCTGCAGGAATACTTCCTACAGATACGAACGAAGCTGCTGACAAGCGATCAAATGGATCGTAAGATCCTCGAACGCCTAAAACTTCTACCGATGCGGAAGTTACTTCTTGATCTGAAGTATTGGTTAAAGTTATAGTGTAATATACCGTGTAGAAAGTTCTTGTAAAGTTTGGCGCCCCAGGTCGATCAATACGCACCACAGCAGAATCTGCAGTAAATGTAAATTCTAAAGGATTTACTGGTGGCGCATCTAAACGAAGTGGATTAAAAGTTAAAATACCTGCGACTAAAGAGTACCAACCTTCTGAACGTTTTATAATATTTGAATAGGAATTTTCACCAATCGGATTTCCCAAGGCAATGAATCCATCGTCAGCGTTAAATGAATAATATTGCCCCTCATCGTTTCGCACTACTGCCACCTCAAAAGCATCGTATGCTAGTTCAATTACACCAAGGTTTGCAGGATATGGCGTGAGACCGCCTGCCCCTAAAGCCATATATCCTTCCTTAAAAAACAAAAAGGATTGACCATTTCTAGTCCAAGTCTTCAATAAATTTGCACTTAAGCTTTCTGAATTAACAACTTGTCCAAGCGTATCAAAAGAAAGAATAGTAGTATTCTGGTTAGAAAAGCTTTCACTACAAATCACAGTGAATTCCGCAGACAAAGACATCCCTCTCATATCGATTGCCTCTGTGTAGTCATACTCAGCCGGCAGAGAAGCTGACCGAACTAGCGTCCCCTGCTCAGTAATAAGGTGAATTGAATCCCCTTCGCTAATGATGAAGTTACCTGTCGTAGCACCTATACCTAAAGATTTTTCTGCGACTAGGTTCTCGTAACTGAAGGGCCCGTCATACAGTAACGATACGTTATTTGATTCGAGCTTTAGAAGTTTAGTCCCCGCATCTGCAACGACATCAAAATCAACCCAAAAGGTCGGAATGAAGTATAGCTCTTACCCTACTAAAACATAGTCACCAAAATCCCCTGTCAATCCAGTCGGGAATGTAGAAATTGTTCCACTTGAACCTATTGAGTTGAAAGTCTCAACCTTACTTATGTAACCAACACTACTTGCAACTGATACGACACCATCATTAGGCTGGGGGAATATTGTACCAGAACCTGCAAAAACAGAATACTGACTAAAAGAGATGACAGGTATAAACAACAAACTGACTAAGACCAAAAATTTCATATTCTAAATATTTAAAATTTACCCACATATCCGAATAGCCTCTCGAAGCCCCTGAAGCTTATCTTCTTCAGTGGGTAAAAATTCATGTGCAAGATAACCCGTATAACCTGTGTCTTTTATCGCCTGGATGACAGCAGGGTAATATATCTCTTGATTATTACCGATCTCATGTCGACCTGGAACGCCCGCGGTATGGTAGTGACCAAAGTAAGGGTGATAGTCCTTTATGGTTTGGATGATATTTCCTTCCTGTACCTGCATGTGATAGATATCCCAGAGAATTTTGAAATTTTCTGAATCTACCAAATCGCATAATGTCACAGCCCAAGCTGTTGAATCCCCCATATAGTCAGGATGATCCACCTTAGAATTGAAGACTTCGAGCTGGACTGTCACTCCATGCTCTACCGCGATCGGCATCAAACGCTTTAAGCCCTTCGCAGCGGTGCGCAGGCCGTCTAAGTCATTTCTGCCTCGACGGTTTCCAGCAAAAACCACCATGCTTTTGTAGCCGTATTCCGCCATCTGAGGGATGGTTTTGGCGTAAGCTGTATACAACTCATCGTGAAGCTGCTCATCAATAAAGCCTGTTGTGATATCTTCTTTCTCTCGACCATAGGCCATCGAACACGTGAATCCATGTTCCTTCAAAATAGGCCAATCCTTGGGCGTAATCAGATCTATCGCAGAAAGCCCCATCTTCTTAAGCTTAGGGAGCAACTCCTCTAAGCTCATGAAGCCATAGGTCCAGTAGCACATAGATTGTTGCGACAGAGGTATTCCATTGTTTGCATGGCCTGAAGGGTCGGCTTGCGCCAAAACCTCCGTAGCAATTGCTGGTACACTCACAGTCAATCCTGTGCCTGCAAGACTTCCTGCTTTCAAAAAAGATCGTCTGTCCATGGGTACAAGCTACTGAATTTGCGAGTAAGAAGAGCATTTGCTCTAGCGGAGAAGTTCAAATCTTCAGACAACAGCCGCCAAATAGCAAAAAAGGCACTCTTTTAACACTTTAGGACCAATCCACATATCAGGCGTATTTTTTGCGTTGAAACTGATCAAAATCAACTTACTCATGGTCTCAACTGCCACAATCACTGGACTCACACCTTATACCGGGACCTTTGGACAAGCTGAAGCCAACCATCTGCTGCGCAGAACCACCTTTGCCGTCACGCAAACGCGAATCAACGATGCAATTGGTAAAGGCCTAGAAGGCAGCCTCAATGAGTTATTCCAACCTTTGGGGTCCTTCGGCGAGCCGGTCAACCCTTACTTTACGGAAGACCCAAACGTACCCGTTGGACAGTCATGGGTAAATGCCCCGGCCGTTGATGGTGTTAATGTAAATTCATATCGAGGGCGAAGTCTTCAAGGTTATATCCTTAGACATATGCTAAAAGGAGGATTTAATATTAGCCCTCGCATGTGGCTCTTCTGGCATAACCACTTTTCGATCTTAGGGATTTCGGAGAGACGCGTCGTGTACAAAAATTATAAGCTACTTCACGACTTCAGCCTGGGCAATTTCCGTGAATTAGTAAAGCAAGTTACGATCGATCCTTCGATGCTTAATTTCCTCAACGGCAATCAAAATCGGGCGGGAAATCCTAATGAAAATTATGGCCGTGAATTACTAGAATTATTCACCCTGGGCAAAGGCGACCAAGTAGCTAGTGGAGACTACACCACATACACCGAAGATGATATACGTGCGATCGCAAATGCACTAACTGGATGGCAAACACGCTACTTTAATCAGGAAGATGCTGCCTTGCAGCCCGAAGCATATTTCAATAGCAATCGACACGATCCTGCACCTCGCCAGCTAAGCCATAGGTTCGACAATAAGGTACTCACCGTTGCAGGAGAAGATGCATACCAAGAAGTAATCGACACCATCTTCGCTCACCCACAAGCAGCACACTACCTTTGCCGAAAGCTGTATCGATGGTTTGTATTTTATGAAATCGATGCAACAATAGAAGCAGATATTATCACTCCAATGGCGCAAGCCTTGCGAGCTAATGATTTCGAGGTAGCGCCGGTAATTCGTCTTCTGTTAGGCAGCGAACACTTCTTCGACATCCAGCACCGAGGTGCACTAATTAAAAGCCCAATAGATTACGTTGCAGATGCCACGATAGGTCTCGGGTTCGAGCCAGAACCAGATTTAATCATGACCTATGGGTTTTATAGACGTATGCACGTTGAGGCCGCGGAACAATTACTATCGGTTGATAGACCCCCATCTGTTGCAGGTTATCCAGCTTGGCATCAAGCCCCACAGTATAACCGCATTTGGATCAATGCTTCCACTCTTTCTTCAAAAACAGATTTCGTTGGTTTCGTTACCAACAATGGAATCTTCCATGATGGCTTTAGAGTACGCCCTGACTTCATCCCTTACATCGCAGGATTTGATAATCCAACAGACCCTAACGACCTCATCGAAGAAATGGGATTGAGAATTATTGGAGATCCGCTTACATCTGACCAAGTTGATGCTTTAAAAGAAATTTTAATTCCCGGCTTGCCAGACTTTGAGTGGACCGTTGAATACAATAATTTCCTCAACGACCCAGATGACTTAGATATGCGGGAAGCGGTGAGCAGAAAACTCGATGCAGTTGTTTCTGCCCTCCTCAATAGCCCTGAATTTCACCTCTACTAGTCTCAGCGCTCAGCGCTTCCAAATAGCTTCGATATGCGTCGCAGAAAATTTCTCGCCACTTCAGCTGGCATCCCGCTTCTCTTTAATCAATTACCTCGAGACTTGTCCTCTTCGCGCATGTTCAGTGCGCTCGGTAGTGAGCCAGATGAGCGAGTACTCGTACTCATTCAATTGAATGGCGGTAACGATGGCCTCAACACGCTAGTCCCACTCGATCAATATGACAACCTCGCGGCTGTTCGACCGACGATCATCTTACCTGAAAATTCACTCCTCGCCATCGATGACACGAAGGCACTACACCCCTCGCTCGCTGGATTTCGGGACATTTGGGATGCGGGTGAATTAGCAATCGTACAAGACGTATCCTACCCTGAACAGAATCGGAGTCACTTCAGGTCTACAGACATCTGGCATAGCGGTTCGGAAAGTACTGAATATCTGCGCACAGGCTGGCTAGGCCGAACCTTAGATACTGATCACCCAACATATCCAACTGATTATCCAAATGCTGATTTCAGTGATCCAATCGCCATAACTGTCGGCACTACAGTTTCTGATACTTGCCAAGGTCAGGCTGGGAATTTTGCGCTTACCGTCAGTAATCCTTTTCGTGCAACAAGTATTTTAGAAGGTACTGCGGGGCCTCTCCCGAGCACACTTCGTGGACCTGAACTAGATTTTCTGCGGACGTCCGTTTCGCAGACAAATCAGTATAGCGCAATTGTAAAAAGGAAAGCCGAAGCTGGTAGTAGCCTCGTCGATTATCCAGAGGACAACTTACTAGCCACACGTCTTCAGTACGTCGCACAGATGATCTCTGGCGGCATGCAAACAAAGGTCTATGTCGTTAGCCTAGGTGGCTTTGACACGCATGGCAACCAAGTGGTTGACGGAGATACAACGACAGGTGAACACGCCGAGCTACTCACACAACTTGCTGAAGCCGTAAAAGCGTTTCAAGCAGATATTAATGCTTTAGGTTTGGGCGAACGCGTGATCGGTATGACCTATTCTGAATTCGGCAGACGCATCCGTGAGAATGGAGGTCTAGGCACCGACCACGGAACAGCGGCGCCGATGTTTCTATTTGGCGATTGCGTAAATGCAGGTGCACTTGGAGACAATCCAACGATTGATACCCAAGTTGACGAACTCGAAGGAGTAGCCATGCAGTACGACTTCCGCGACGTGTATGGCTCTGTGCTAGAAGACTGGTTTGGGGTTGAAGAACATGTTGTTCGAGACATCCTCCACAATACCTACACCAAACTACCTGTCGTACGGAATTGCGCTGATCCAATAAGCAGTACGGAAGAGTCAGCTTTCGCCAAAACCCAACTCACACTTGCTCCAAGTCCGTTCGCAAACCAAGCCCAATTAAGGTTTACGACTAAAACTAAAGGCCTCGTTCGCTTG
Source organism: uncultured Saprospiraceae bacterium (assembly GCA_937923485.1). Taxonomy (GTDB): domain Bacteria; phylum Bacteroidota; class Bacteroidia; order Chitinophagales; family Saprospiraceae; genus CALDTK01. The sequence goes on along the minus strand of CALDUE010000122.1, from coordinate 9,337 downwards.
AGTGTTTATGACGTAAACGGTTCTCTTGTCGAAACACTTTTCGAAAGAAGACTACCTGCAGGGGAGCAAACCGTCAATGTTAATACACGTCAATATCCATCAGGTGTAATCATCTTTCATCTGCAGCGAGGCGCAGAAGTGAAAGTGGTACGTGGGGTGAAGCAATAAGTTCGACTTATAGACCTAAGGCAAGCCAGCATCACGGAAATTCAGAATTAGAGCAGCAAAGCTGCGATCACTAATTCCAAATCACCCTAACTCTCCAGCTCCAACAGCCTTCAAGGCGTGCTCAGCAGAGCGCACCGTCATGGCCATATAAGTAAGACTTGGATTGACTGTGCCAGAACTCACCATCGCCGAACCGTCAGTTACGTAGATATTCTTTGCTGCGTGGACGCGATTCCAGCGATCAAGGACAGAAGTTTTTGGATCATGTCCCATCCGGGCAGTTCCCATTTCGTGGATACCGAGGCCGATTGCGTAGTCCTTGTTCTCGTACGTCTCAACGTCCTTGAATCCAGCACGCTCATACATCTCAGCGGATTGCTGGAGCATGTCTTTACGCATCTCAATTTCATTTTCACGAAGCTTGGTGTGGAACATCAACTTTGGCAAGCCCCACTGATCCATCTCTCCAGAGAGCGTCATCTTGTTTTCTGCATGCGGAAGTACTTCTCCGAAAGCAGTTTGTCCGATGTGCCATTCTCCCGGCTTCATCATCTCCTCTTTGAAAGACTTACCGTAAGCCATTTCAGAAACACCACGCATCCAGTTGCTGCGACTTGCCCCACCTTGCAATCCATATCCACGAATGAATCCTTTTACATCAGAGTTGCCCCCTCTATTTCGGAATTGTGGGATATAGTAGCCGTTTGCACGACGTCCTTTGTCTACAAGGTCTTCATAACCTTCAATTCGGGCACGTGCACCGAGTTGGTAGTGGTGATCCATAATGTTGCGACCGAGTTGGTCCGATTCATTAGCCCAATCACCTGATTGCATCAAGATTGCTGCAGAACCAGCGGTACTCGCGTTTAAGAAAATCACCTTGGCATTGAATTCCATCTCCTCCTTGGTGTCCTTATCAATCACAATTACCCCTGTCGCTAAACCGGTAGTGTCATCGCGAACGATTGATTTGACAATTGAACCTGGACGAAGGACGAGGTTACCCGTAAGGTCTGCCGCAGGCAGTGTACTCGCATTACTTGAGAAGTACCCTCCGTACGGACAGCCGCGCTCGCAGCGGTTACGGTTCTGACAAAGCTGGCGACCTGGCCGCGTCTTGCCTGTAAGGTGAGCTGTACGTCCAATAGTCATGAAACGACCATCCTCATACTTTGACTCAATGGCACCTTTTAGAACTTCTTCTGGTTTGGTATAGTCCATCGGAGGCTCAAAAACACCGTCTGGAAGTCTATCATTCTTTCCTTCCATACGACCACTAACGCCAATGTACTCTTCGACTTTTGCGTAATAAGGTTCAAGATCCTTATAGCGTATCGGCCAATCGATGGCGATGCCTTGGCGCTTATTCATCTCGAAGTCGACTGGTGCCCAGCGATAGCTCTGACGTCCCCAGATAAGTGAACGTCCACCAGTCTGGTAACCTCGAATCCAGTCAAAACGAGCACCTGGTGCTTCTAAATACGGGTGCTCCTTATCGTTACAGTAGTGACGCGCGGTGGTACGACTTGCACTCCAACCCGTTCGTCGTTGCACCTTATAGGTTTCTTCCTCCTCTTCGGTAAAGCCTTGATCCCCCATTACCTTCACATGCCCCTCACCTATCTTGAAAATACCCGGTGAATCATCATTAAGATCCCAAGGGTCTAAACTCGCTGTAGGATAATCACCGTGCTCAACATGCTTACCACGCTCAAGTACAAGTGTCTTTAATCCTCCCTCGCAAAGTTCCTTAGCTGCCCAACCACCTGAAATTCCAGAACCGATGACTATTGCATCGTATTTGCGGGGGCTGTTTTCATCGAAGAGTGTCATTCAAAAAGTTTTTGCGGAATCCCAGCACAAAGCGCGTAGATCCTAGTAAGTTGAGGAAAGTGCCCTTAAAACGTCCTAGAATAAATTGAGGGGATTAAAATAGAAGGGCTAAAGAGAGAGCAGAAAAAGAATCGGAGTTAGAGACTCCAGTTTCTCCCGTTTGGCAAATCTGCAATCGGCATTTGGCCGATGTAAGGACCTGGAACAGGAAGGTAATTGAGTACTTCTGTACCCACTTCCTCACTCTGAAAATAACTCTCTAAGGTTATCCAACGAATGCCAGCTAGAAGACTGTTAATTTCATAAGCATCGTCTTTGTATTCGTAGGCAACGTCTGTATCGGCGCCTTCAGAATCAATGGTATTACCTTCTATCTCCATTTGAACGTCAGTAGCCTGTTTGGGAGCTTTATAATTGACGAAGTATTGTTCCATCATAGCCCCCATCTGCTCTTCTGTCGCATCGGCAGCCTTTACACTATGTTCATCTTTGAGTTTTGAAGCAAAAAGATTCAAACGATGGAGCATGCCTTCTTTATCCCCAGGCGCATATGCATGCGTCATGTACGTATCGAGAAACTCAACCGAGCCCACATCTGAAGCAGATGGTGTGTCTGTACGAGGGATGATCGTGTCTTGAATTGCTTTTACCACAGCTGCTTGACTAGCGTTTAATGCAGTGTACGTGTATCCATCTGCGGATACGGCTGCAGCCTCCTTACAAGCTTGTAAAAGAACTGCAGGAGCGATGGCTGTGGTAATACTGCCAAGTCCGATGAACTTGAGCATATTACGTCGTGAGGTTGTTGCTGACATATTAGAGGTTCATTTTCTTAAGCTCACCCACTGCGTGCTCGGCGGCACGAACGGTGAGGGCCATGTAGGTGAGAGATGGGTTGACGCACGCGGCACTTGTCATACAAGCTCCATCAGTGACGTAAACATTTTTGCACGCGTGGACGCGATTGTGCTTATCGAGTACTGAGGTTTTCGGATCGTTGCCCATACGAGCAGTACCCATTTCGTGGATACCGAGACCGATGCCATAACCTCCATCATACGTTTCTACGCTTTTGAAGCCTGCTGCCTCGAAAATTTCTGCGGCGGCAACCGCCATGTCCTTGCGCATTTTTAATTCATTGTCCTTGATTGTCGTATTGAAACGAACTTGAGGTAGCCCCCATTCATCAAGGTTATCATAGTCGAGACGCATGTTATTGTCTTCGTAAGGCAGGATTTCTCCAAAACCATTCATCCCAATGCGCCAAGATCCTGGCTTGAAGAGTTGATCTTTAAAGGCTGCGCCGTAGGTAAGTTCTTTGATGCCGCGCATCCAATTCTCACGACTCGCTCCACCTTGATAGCCATAGCCACGGAGGTAATCTTTGTTGGTCTTACCACCGAGGTTACGGAATCTAGGAATGTAAAAGCCATTCGCTCTACGCCCCTTGTAATAAAGGTCTTCAAAACCTTCAACACTTGCAGATGCACCAACACGGAAGTGGTGATCCATGATGTTGTTTCCTAACTGACCAGACTCATTCGCCCAATCACCTGATTGCATTAAGATTGATGTAGAACCAATCGCCGATGCGTTTAGGAAGATGATTTTCGCATTGAAGGTGTAGGTCTCTTTTGTCTCCTGATCGATGACATTCACACCGGTAGCAAGCCCTGTCTTGTCATCGCGATTTACCTCGGATACAATCGAGAATGGACGCAAGGTCAAATTGCTTGTGCGCTCGGCTGCAGGGAGTGTCGAAGCATTACTAGAAAAGTAAGCTCCGTATGGACATCCACGCATGCAGCGGTTACGGAATTTGCAACTTTGACGGTTTTGCTCAGGACGACCTTCTTGCCCCGTAAGGTGAGCTGTACGCCCTATGGTTAGGATGCGATCATCGAAATTCTCCTTCATCGAAGCACGCAGATAAGCTTCCGGTGCAGTGAAATCCATCGGCGGTTCGAAGTTGCCGTCCGGCAATGCTTCCCATCCTTCCTTCATTCCGCTCACTCCTATGTAGGTTTCCACTTTATCGTAATACGGCTTGAGATCAGCATAGCGGATAGGCCAATCTATTGCAATACCTTCCTTGGCATTAGCGCTGAAGTCGATGTCGCTCCACCGGTAACTCTGACGTCCCCACATGAGTGAACGTCCGCCTGTGTGATATCCTCTAATCCAATCAAACCTAGTTTCAGGTTCTTCAATGTATGGATGTTCGGTGTCCTTGACGAAGAAGTGGCGATGGGCACGATTAGTAACGTAGCCTGTGCGCTTCTGCTTTAGGTAGTCTTTTTCCTCTTCAAGACTTAGTTGCTCTCGCAGGGCTGATTCGCCTTGACCTTTATCCTCATAATCCCAAGGATCCGTATTGGCGGTAGGATAATCGCCGTGCTCAACGTGTCGGCCTCTTTCGAGGACAAGGACTTTAAGTCCAGCTTCACAGAGTTCTTTAGCAGCCCAACCGCCGGTGATACCAGATCCTACTACGATAGCGTCGTAAGTGTCAGGACTTTTGTCATTGAACAGGGATATAGCCATTAGCTCGTTTGTTTCAGTTATGCTTCAGGTTTCCTGATCATCAGATGATCAAAATCTACTGAATTTAGCTTGCGCCAAAACACTTTCTACGGGACCATCGGCCTTTCGCAAGTTTTTACTTGTGTATTGACTACCGCCCCAAAGTAAGGTATTAACCGAAAACTTGCGAGCCATCGTGTGAAAATGACACAAAGTTCAAATTTTTTGATTCTTCTTTAGGGCGAAAAACTCTTTCTAGAAAGGTTTTTTGACTCGAATGGAGGCACTTAATTTGGCACGAATAAATCCTTTCTATACGTTTTTCCGTAGAAATACTGTTTATAGGGCAGCAACCCAATCTTGAAACCCTTATTTTGCACGCATGACTCGTAAAGACTTTCTCAAAAATATTGGCGTTGGAGCCGCTTTTGTACTCACCGTTCCTTGCCTTCACAGCTGTAGTGGAGATGATGATGGAGATGGCCCTGACACTGGTGTAACTCCTTCTGCGGGAGATCAAAATTTTACAGTAGATCTCGACGATACCGCAAATGCCGCACTTTTAGCCTCAGGCGGGTTTATCATCTCTAATCGAGTCGTCGTTGCTCGCACGGTTGATGATCAATTTGTAGCTGCGTCTCAGATTTGTAGTCACGAAGGTACAGATCAAGTAGTCTATGATGAACTGGCCGATCAGTGGTTTTGCAGAACGCACGCAGCCCGATTTGCTGTTACCACGGGTACTCCAGAGAACAATGTAACGGATCGCCCACTGAGACTTTACACGGTTACCCAGAATGGTAATACGCTGATAGTCAACGGCTAGCGATTAGCACTTTTTTCATCAACTCAAGAAAGTCCTTTGCTACATGCTTGTGGCTAAGGACTTTTTTCGTTTTGGCGTAAGCAGCTTGACCTAAGTTTTGGCGTAAGCTGTAATTTTCTCTAAGGCGCACGATCGCTTCCGCTAAAACTTCAGGAGAAGTCCCCGTCCCAACGTAGTCGTTACCAGCACTAAACTGCTCCTCCATTCCCACCGTCTTCCGCGTAATAATTGGAAGTCCCAGTGCAGCATAATGGTAAATCTTGTTCGGAATTACGATGTCTGCCTTTAAACTCGTCCCAAAAACTCCTAGGCCTACATCAAAGCCTTGAATCCGAGCCTGCAGCTCTTCATAGGGCAGGTAAGGACTGTAAGAAATGTGTTCCGAGCTGAGCTTTTTACGCAGTGCCGCTGTCTTCTTTTTCTTTTCTATCGGTCCAATGATTTCAAACCTAATGTCCGCTCTATCGCGCAGAAGTTCGGAAGCGCGCATGATGGTTTCTACTCCCTGAAGTGGCGCAAGTGAACCATAAAAGCCGAACGTGAGTGGACCGTCACCTTCAGGAGAGCTCAGTGCTTTCGGTTTAAATAAATCTGTATCTGCACCGATATACAAGGTGTGCGACTTCGATGGATCTAAGTTGAAGGTTTTCACTCCCCAAGCTCGATGAGCGTCGGTATCCCAGATAAGGTGGTCCGCTCTTCGAAAATCTCGGCGGTCACGCCATTTCGCATACGGGCCTCGCCACCAATATCCATCGTCGACAACTCTGGTAATGTAGGTCCCTATCAGCGGGTCGAACACGATCGGTTTGCCAGCTGAATGCTTGCGTACAAATGCCACATCCAACCTTCTAAAAGGTGGGACGTAGATTACGTCACAAGCTTTCGCTAACTCGTGGAGCTGCTTTCCATTTTCAGCCGTACGATCGCCAAACTCGAAGACTTCATATTGATCGGGGGCGACAGCTTCCAAGCCAGCGAGTAGTACGCGAACACGGTTATAATCGAAGCCTCGACGACCAGTAAGGAGTATCCGCATAAGATGTTTTGCTTGCGTTATGCGGTAGCGATGAGTTGGCTCTTCTCGTCTTGAGCAAGGACAACTTCTTCCAGAAAACCAATCATTTCTTCTCGGCGCGGGGCACTCACACGAACGTAATTGTCAGACCAACCTGCCATCAAGGCTGGATTTTTATCGGCTTCCCATAACACAGGACGCGTAGCTCCTTGATGCTTCATATCAAAGTCGCGACGCTTTTTCGCACTTAGCTCCGTGAGGATGGCATTCCGCCTTCTACGTTCCTGTACAGGAACAACTCCAGGCATCGTTGCCGCTGGCGTGTTGTCACGTTCTGAGTAGGTGAATACGTGGAAGTAACTGACCTCTAAGCTTTCTAGAAAGTCTACGGTCTCGTTGAATTCTTCCTGCGTCTCACCAGGGAAACCGACAATGACATCAACGCCTATACAGGCATGTGGCATTTGGGTACGAATACGGGCCACGCGTTCGGCGTATAGTTCTTTTTTGTAGCGACGAGCCATTCGTGCCAACGTAGCATTACAACCAGATTGTAATGGCATGTGGAAGTGCGGCATAAACCGGCTACTCCCCCCTACCAAGTCTATGATCTCGTCGGTGCAGAGATTCGGTTCAATGCTTGAAATGCGAAAACGAGGCACTGCAGTCACTTCCTCATCGAGTGCTTTGACGAGGTCAACAAAAAGGGCTTCTTTGCGGGGTCGATAGCCTTCGATCACATCGGTTCCATTTCCAAAGTCACCAAGGTTGCATCCCGTTAAAACGATTTCACGAACACCCTGCGCACCTAAGGTTTTGGCGGAAGCTACAGCATTACTGACTGTATCAGAACGACTGGCTCCGCGCGCTTGTGGAATGGTACAGAACGTACACTTATAGTCGCATCCATCTTGGACTTTCAGGAAGCTGCGTGTGCGATCACCAAAACTCGCCGAACTTACAAACGTGTCCGCTTCGCGTACGTCGCCTGCAACTACCCAAGCCTTTCCAGAAGTAGTACTTAGCTGATCTACGTACTCAAGCAACCTGAACTTTTCGGCAGCACCGAGCACTAGGTCGACCCCTTCAATATTGGCAATTTCTTTGGGTTTGAGTTGCGCATAGCAGCCCGTGACGACAACCTGTGCCGAAGGGTTTTGTCGCATGGCACGACGTACCTCTTGTCTACATTTTTTGTCGGCACCATCTGTCACCGAGCACGTATTGAGCACGTAGATGTCCGCGCTTTCGCGAAAACCCACTACTCCAAACCCAGCACCTTCAAACTGCTGTCGAAGGGTCGAAGTTTCGGAAAAGTTGAGCTTACAGCCGAGGGTATGAAAGGCTACGGTACGTGGGGTCACAACAAAGAGATACTTGAGCAGACAAAAGTAGCCCTGCAAATCGGCAATTCGCAGGGCTACTTAAAAGAAGGAAGGATTTAGGCTTAATTGGAGCCCTTCAACTCACCAGAGCCAGTATCATCAAGCTCCACTTTTGGACTACCATCGTACATGATGTTGCCGCTTCCTACAATCTTGGCTTTCAGGTCGCCACCTACTGAGACCATGATGTCACCGCTCCCTTTAGTTGTAGCCTTAGCTTTATCTACGACGAGGTTCGATGCATTGACTTTACCTGAGCTATCAGATTCAACATCAAGCTTTTTGCTCCGGCCACTGAGGTCAGCATTACCACTTCCATCAATCTTTAAATTGATATCATCGTATTTTAAGTCGTTCAATCTAATAGAACCTGAAGACTTAGACGTGATATTAAGTTTATCGCCAACAAATCCCCCACCCTCGACGTTGCCTGAACCAGTAATGGTTATTGACTTGAGCATTGGAATCATAATGTCTACATAGGTGCCATCACCCATAGCAACATTGCCTTCAGTGGTAATTGTGAGCGTCTCACCTTTCATCTCTGTCTTTAGCACAGGTTGTACCTGTGATTGAGCGTGAACCACGATAGATTGTACCTCAGCCGAGTTGAGCCTTAGATTCATTGCTCCATCAAGAACAATGTCAGTAACAGGTGTCAGCAGTCTTGCGTTTTCTATCATTGGGCCCGTTCCAGCAATGCGCTTTCCGCCAACGCCACACGAAATGAGCAGAACACTAGCAACTAGGAAGAGTGTATAGATTGTCGTTTTCATGAATGGAAGAACAGCATGTTTTTCAGAATTGTGCGTATTCGACCGGGTATAGTTGCTCACATTAACGTCCTGTTAGAAATACAATTATCTAGAAATCGAAGTCCCGCGGGTTCGGTCCAAAGCGTCCTTCTTCCTTGGCTAACCCATCGATAGTTTCCATTTCGGAATCACTCAACTCAAAATCGAACAAGCCGAAATTCTGCTGAATGCGCCCTTGGTTGACGCTTTTAGGAATGGTGATAACACCTCTTTGAAGGTCCCACCGAAGTAGCACCTGTGCAGCGGTTTTGCCGTGCTTCTCAGCAATTTCGGCCAAGACAGGCTCCTCTTTAAAGTTCCCTTGCATGAGTGGACTCCATGCTGTCACTGCTATATTATGCTTTTTACAAGCCTTGAGTACATCTTGCTGTTGGTTGTAAGGATGGAACTCAATTTGATCAACGGCAGGTACCACATCTGATTTGGCGATGAGGTCTTCAAGATGATCTGGCATGTAATTGCTCACGCCAATAGATTTTACCAGTCCTTCTTGCTGAAACTTTTCGAGTTCTTTCCATGCTTCTAGACCACCGTCTACGTGCCAGTGTAAAAGATAAAGGTCTACGTAATCGAGCTGGAGCTTCTCTAGACTCGTCTCAAGTGCTTTCCGCGCATTGCGGCCACGTATGTCATCGTTCCAAAGTTTGGTGGTAACAAATACTTCTTCCCTGGGCAGGCCTGCATTTTTTATGCCTTGTCCAACCCCCTCTTCATTTTTGTAGATAGCCGCGGTATCAATGTGGCGATATCCTTCTTGGAGTGCCCATTC
>CALDUE010000121.1 GCA_937923485.1 uncultured Saprospiraceae bacterium | reverse complement strand
ACCAATAAGCTTCTCACGTGTAGGAGCTTTTGTTGGTTTAATGGCAGTAGCACTGTTCGGAGCAATTTGGGCTAAGCCTATTTTGGTACCCCTGGTTTTTGCGATCCTTTTTGCGCTTGTGCTGCGCCCTTTGTGTAACTGGCTCGAAGAGTATATACCTGTAAAGTGGTTGGCCATAACAATCACCTTTATCCTTGCAGCACTACCTATTGCTGGTTTAATCCTATTATTCACCTTTCAGACCATATCTGTACTCGAAGACCTACCGACGATAACCGAGGAATTTCAGGAAAGCCTCAATCGAATATCTGCTGCCGTGACCAGGCAATTTCCTGTAGAATTGGAGACGACAGGATACCAATGGATGCAAGAGCAGCTTGGAGATGCACTCGATGAGCCCTTTGTTTACATACGCGGTCTGATCGAAGGTGGGGCTGGATTGATCGCATCTTTACTTCTTATTTTCCTTTACACTTTTTTGCTGTTGCTCTACAGGCAGCCGATTTATCACTTCATTCTCGGCCAGTTCGGTATCCCGAATAGAAGGCGCATGGAGTTCATCATGGCTGACACCCAACGTATGTCCTACACCTACTTGAAAGGTCTCGTGCTTGTAATGGTGCTTTTAGGTTTCTTGAATAGCCTTGGACTTACACTTATTGGTTTGGAATACGCATTTTTCTGGGGATTCTTCGCTGCTTTTCTCGCCATTATACCCTACGTAGGAACTTTTCTCGGCGGCCTCATGCCTTTTCTCTATGCCTTGAGCACGACGGATACAACTTGGCAACCCGTTGCTGTGGTGGCATTGTTCACAACCGTTCAAGCAATCGAAGGAAATATAATTACACCAAAAATTGTGGGAAGCTCGATTCAGGTCAACCCGCTTGCAGCCATTTTGGCACTCTTCATCGGCGGCTTTGTTTGGGGAGTTGAAGGATTAATCCTGGCCTTACCTGTAACCGCCATGCTGCGAATTATCATGGTGCACTCTGGTCGTTTTCGCCCGATTGGACTACTTCTTAGCGACGAACTTCAAGACCGAGAAAGTGAATTTTTGACCTTACTCGATAAGCCGCATTATCGAATCATCAATCTTTTTCGCACTCAAGCTCCGTTTGGACAGGGCACACCAGCTTCCGCCAAAACCAAGACTGAAGGAACAAATCAGGATGTTGAGGTAAACGAAACTGCCTAGCTATAACGGACCTCCTTACCTTGCCACCATGGCGAAAAGAGGATTCGAGCTCATTCATGTTGACGAGCACATCATTGTGGTCAACAAAGCCCCCGGCACACTTACCATTCCTGATCGTTTTGATCCCTTCAAGTTGAACCTCCTTGGTGCATTGCGAGACAAGTACGAGGAAATTTTCGTTGTTCATCGCTTGGACAAAGACACGTCTGGAATCATTGTATTTGCACGAACCAAAGACGCCCACAAGGCTCTAAATCAGCAATTTCAAGACCGAGAGGCTGACAAGTTTTACTTAGCAATAACCATAGGGACACCACATCCTGAAGAGGATTTAATTGACAAGCCTATCGGGCCAGATCCACGAGGTGGAGGAAAAATGCGCATCGATTACCATGGGGGTAAAGACAGCGCAACAGCATATGAAGTAGTAGAACGTTATAAGGAGCACGCGCTAATTCGTTTGCAGCTTTTCACCGGACGTACACACCAAGTGCGTGTACACATGGCCTCCATAGGTCATCCACTTAGTACAGATGCATTATATGGTGGGATGGATGCACTCTTCCTTTCCAAGATTAAAGGAAAACGGTTCAACCTAAAAGAAGGAACAATAGAGCGTCCGATTCTACATCGAGTGAGCCTTCACGCCTACCAATTGGCTTTTACCCACCCAGGAAATGGCAACCGTGTCGAATACATGGCGCCACCTCCCAAGGATTTTAGAAGTACTGTCCGACAGTTGCAGAAGTGGTCCGCCGTCTAGTTACCTTGGCTGCATTCAGACTAATCCGCTTTCATGATTCCACTTGCAGAACGTCTACGACCGCGCAACCTCGATGAATACATAGGGCAGACGCACCTCGTTGGGGAAGGGCAGGTGTTACGCAAAGCGCTCGATGCTGGTCGCTTACCTAGTATGATCCTCTGGGGTCCGCCTGGTGTTGGCAAGACTACCCTCGCCCACATTTTAGCGACGAGCCTCGATCGGCCGTTTTACGAGTTATCAGCAATCTCCGCGGGAGTTAAGGATGTACGTGAAGCTATCGATAAGGCAAGGAAGTCTCGCTTCTTCAATAGTCCCCCACCTGTACTTTTTATCGATGAGATTCATCGTTTTAGCAAGAGCCAACAAGATGCACTACTGGGCGCTGTAGAGCGAGGAGTTGTCACTCTAATTGGAGCGACCACCGAAAACCCAAGTTTTGAGGTAATACCAGCCTTGCTCTCAAGGGCGCAAGTTTACATTCTCAAACCGCTCGAGAAAGAACAGCTCATCGGCCTCGTAGATGATGCCATCGTTAGAGATGAATACATCGGCAAGCAAGGATTAGTAGTCAAAGAATATGATGCCTTGCTTCGCGTAAGTGGTGGTGATGCAAGAAAACTATACAATGCACTCGACCTTGTTGCCCAACAGGCGGATGCTGTTGAAGGCATTACCGATGAGTTGGTACACCGCGTGGTACAAAACAACTTGGCGCGATACGATAAAGGTGGCGAACAGCATTACGACATCATTAGTGCTTTCATTAAAAGCATTCGGGGTTCTGATCCTAACGGCGCGCTGTATTGGCTAGCGCGAATGTTGGCAGGAGGCGAAGATGTGAAGTTTATCGCGCGACGTCTACTCATTGCTGCTTCAGAAGATATCGGCCTAGCCAATCCCAATGCACTGCTACTCGCGACGACCTGCATGCAATCTGTGCAAATGATCGGTATGCCTGAAGCTCGGATCATCCTATCGCAAACGGTCGTTTATCTAGCTACAAGTCCAAAAAGTAACGCTAGCTATGAAGCGATCAATAAAGCTATGCTGGAGGTAAAGGAGTCAGGAGATTTGCCCGTTCCTCTGCACCTTCGCAATGCCCCGACCAAGCTCATGAAAGATGTTGGCTACGGTAAGAACTATGCTTACGCCCATGCCCACGTGGGCAATTTTGTCGATCAAGATTTCACCCCGAAAGAAATAGGTCGACCCACATTCTACATGCCTGGCAACAATGCTTCTGAGGCTGGCATTCTCGAACGCCTAAAGCGATGGTGGCCTAACCGGTATCGCTGAAATGCAGCATGAAAAAAAATTCCTCTCCGCAGTGCCGCAGGATCCTACTCCTCTTCCTCTGGATAAATCACTCGCGCATGGTACATACTCCGCAGCATCGTCTTGAAGAGTTCTCTTACCTTTTGCAATTCAGCAAACGTCATCGAACACTCACTTAGCTGACCTTCTTTGATTTTTCCTTCGATGATGTTATCAACGAGCGCATCCATATCCTCGGGCTTGTGATCTTTCATAGCGCGACCCGCAGCTTCAACGCTGTCCGCGATCATGAGAATAGCCTCCTCTTTCGATTTCGGTAGCGGACCTGGATACATAAAAGCATGCTCATCTACCTCCTTATCAGGATTATTCTTGACGTAGGTTCTGTAGAAATATTCAACCCTGGTGGTACCATGGTGGGTTTTAATAAAGTCTATTAGAATCGCAGGCAAACCATATTTCTTTGCGAGTCTTACGCCTTCTGGAATATGATTAATAATGACCTGAGCACTTTCTAATGCTGTCAAATCTTCATGTGGATTTCTACCCGATTGATTCTCAATAAAATATTGAGGTTCCACCGTTTTACCGATATCGTGATAAAGAGCGGCTACTTTTACAAGCAGGGTATCACCTCCAATTTCTCTAACCGCTGCTTCTGCTAAATTGCTGACTGCTAAACTGTGCTGTAGTGTGCCAGGTGCGCGCAAAGCCAATTCGCGCAAAGCGGGTCTATTTACGTCGGATAACTCTAACAAAACAACCTCACTTGTAAATCCAAACAGCCTGCCAAG
>CALDUE010000120.1 GCA_937923485.1 uncultured Saprospiraceae bacterium | reverse complement strand
CCTCCGATTTCTTCAATCTGCGCATTGATTCCATTTTCATTGAAATAGCGACCGAGAATCTCAGGATAGCTTGAAGCTACTTTTTTGCCTTCAAAAAAGGACAAACCCTCGTAGTTGGCTTCTCTAGGAATCGCCAAACTCATTCGGCAGGTAGAGAAGCCCAACTGCTCGATGCAGTCAACCTTCTTACCTTTTTCAAGCATTTCATTTTCTCCGACGATGCCGATGTCAGCAACACCTTGCTCGACGTATTGAGGAATATCATCGTCTCGCAGGAAGAGAACTTCGATAGGAAAATTACTAGCAACTGCCTTCAACTTGCCTGATCCAGCGGAGATTTTGATACCACATGACTTGAGTAAATCAAGAGATTTCTCACTAAGTCTGCCTTTTTTCTGTAAGGCTATTTTCAATTTACTCATGACGTAAAGACTTGTGTCTGAGTAAATCGGGGCAATAAAAAACCCGTCTGAAACTCAGACGGGTTATAAAAATGAATTCAGCATGTGCACATCATCTTCAGCTCGCCTGGGGGGAGTTACCATGTAGATGATGGAATGTGACTGAGAAGTTCATTTTACCTGTATTGGTGTTGCAAACCTAGCGCAAAAAAGTTCTCATTCTGTCATTAGATTGAAAAAGTCGTAGAAATGATCTGTTTGTCTTTCACAACTACTCGCCGAACGATACGTATAACCAACTACACCCGAAACCGCACATAACTTGTGCGACAACCTTTGAACCCTTGCCATGCTAAGTATGTACCTCATTCGACACCTCATGGCAAGTGCCAGTGTCGTATTTTCAATTGCGCTTGTTGGCGCACAATCTTTTCCGATTGATTTTGAGTCCGACGTTACGACGGCTTCGTTCGTTGACTTCGATGGTGGAACCGCTTCTGTAATTGCGAATCCTCAAGTAGCGGGAATCAATACCAGTGCCACGGTTGCTCAAATTGTGAGAGACGGCGGGGCGGTATTTGCTGGTAGTAAGCTGATTTTACCGTCAAACCTGGACTTCACTGTTACCAATGGTTTTAGAATGAAAGTCTTTACGACAGCTCCAGTTGGGACTACGGTCAAGTTCAAGCTTGAAGGTGGAGGTGTCGCAGAACGCGACGTTACGACCACTGTTTCAAATGCTTGGGAGGAACTGACTTGGGACTTCACAGGAACACCCTCAAGGCTCAATGAATTGGTCTTCATGTTCGACTTTGGAAACGTAGGAGACGGATCAGCGACATCAACCTTCTTGTTTGATGATGTGACACTGGTCTCTTTAGGATCGCAGGTTGATCTTCCCGTGACTTTTGATGATCCTGCTGTAAACTATAGCTTGATCCCTTTCGAAGGAGGTACAGGTGCTGTTGTTGTTGATCCAACGGATGCGAGCAACATGGTAGGTCAAGCGAATAAGCCAAGTACGGCAGGTACTTCAGCAGGCACCACGATCGGGACAAGTGCCGGCTTTGCATCGAATATTCCATTGACACTGAGCGCTCCGAAAATGAATGTTCGCGTATGGACTCCAGAGGCAGGCACGCCTATTCGCTTAAAAGTTGAGGATTCGAACGATCCTACGCGCACGGTGGAGACGGAATCCGTTTCAACCGTAGTTGGCTGGGAGACTCTTGAGTTTGACTTTAGCAATGAAGCTCCTGGAACTGAATCGCTTGAAGTAGGCCTTAACATGGGCTGGACCTACAACAAGGCTTCGATTTTCTTCAATTTCGGTACAGGCGGTGGAGCAGAAGAGGTGACCTACTTTTTTGACGATATTCAATTTGGAGGGATAGCCTCTAGTACGCGCGAGCAGATTATTACTGACGTGCGCATTTCACCTAATCCTGCAGCCGACTATTTAATCATCGAAACGCAGGATGGATATGATGCCATCAGCATATTTAGTGCTAACGGAAAGCAGGTTTTGACGAAAGTAAAAAGCGAACAAAACCTACAAATAGACCTAAAGGACTTCGCTGTTGGTCTGTACTTCGTACACGTCAGGAAAGGAGAAGCGACTGCAATCGAGCGAGTGATGATCCGTTAAGTAACACCTAGCTTTTTCTCGACAAAGGATAGGTTACTTGGCCGATAAAGTCGTCGGGTAAGCTCTCTTCACCAGCGAAGCCGAGTTCGATATCTCGACCATCGGTAGGGACATAGGCTGAACCGAAAATGTAATCCCAGAAGCTGAAGGTCAAGCCATAGTTGACCCCATATTTATGGTCTGCTGGCAACTCCTTGGCGTGGTGCCAGATGTGCATGCGTGGGTTGTTGAAGATGTACTTCAGCGGACCGTAATCCCAGCCGAGGTTCGCATGGTTGAGATGACCTACAGCTACGGCAAAGATGTGCATGATGAAGTAGTCTTCGATGCCGAAGCCAATCATCGCGAGCGGGATATATTGAATCGTTTTGTAGATAACAGATTCCATCCAATGGAAACGTAAATGCGCCGCAAAGCCCATTTCCTTTACCGAGTGATGCACCTTGTGAAACTCCCACATCCACGGGACTCGATGTAGTGTGCGGTGGACGTTCCACTGGATAAAGTCGGCAAGTATAAATGCTAATCCAAAGCGCAATACGAGTGGCCAACTCTGGACGGAAATCGCCACCGTATTGGTTATCCCAAATAATCCTAAAAAGTCATTGAAAAGTTCTACGGCGACCATAGACACCCCGTTAAAAATAACAAGGGAGAAAAGGAAAAAATTGAAGAACATGTAAAACCCGTCCAACCAAAAGTCTCTTCGAAAGACACCTTGGTTTTTGCGCCAAGGGACGATAATTTCCAAGAGCCACACGATGAGTGATAGGGCAATGAGCCAGTAGAAATAGTTGTGCCACGAAGGGTGGAGAATCTCACCTGTGAGATAATTCCAATAGCCAGAGTAGGCGTTAATGAAGGTATCGAGGTACTTACTCACGGTTGCGATTTTTGGGAGAACCAATCAGTGCTAGAATGACAATTTCAAAGGTCGGGATTCATCTCTCTTGCGTCGGTAACATATGTTACATCCTGTGAGATTATTTTCTCTTTATTGAAGTTGATTCGAGGCACAAACAATCGACAGACTTCGAAGTTTTCCAAAAGTAAGGGATTGCTACATAAAAATGACTCACGAGTTTGGTGCTCTCCTACGATTGTGAAGTCAAAAACTAATCGTACGTTTCCTCTATTGAATTTAAGTTCTTCTTTTTTGATACTCCATTTCAGAGAGTTTAATTTACCCTGATTGTGGTTCAATGAAAAATACGTTTCCTCCTCCTTAGCTGCGTACTGCTCTGAAAGCCATGCTGATATTTTGCTTGTAAAAAGCTAGAGTTAAATGGTGGTTAAAAAATTTAAAGGGTAGGATAGATTTCAAAATAAATCCCTCATTGCAATTAAATTTATAGGGGTTACTTCTAAACCAAAAGATTACACTCTTGGCAGTCGGTTTAAAACCGACTACATGATCATCCCCACGGATTAGTCGAGTCGCTAATTGTAACAATAATTCAGCAAGTATCTATCCTACACAATTGCACGTCAGCGTCTGCAGAAGGACTCAAAGATCTCTAGTGTTTAAGAGAGGAATTTTGCAATTCTCTTGATTTCCAACAGTCAGCGCAAAGCTTTGAGCCACCGTCTTCCCGCTTTTGAAACGCGCTGGTTCCCAAGCGGGCATGTTACAGACGGCATCTATTAGAAGTGTCTCGATAGCTGAATCTTGGAGTGGTTCGACGGCTTCAACTTCAGTGACAAAACCGTTTTCATCTACTTTAAAGGTCACCGCAGACATGTCATAGCCCTTGTAGGTGCCCTCCGGAATTTTCTCGATAGCAGTCTTGGTTACATAAGTCTGCAGTTTATCCTTCCCTCCAGGGAACTGCGCATTGACATCTGGCTCAACTTCGAAAGAGAAGCCCATTTCCTGTAAGTCGTTGTGAGACAGGTTATTCTCAGGCATGTAGCTAACCTTGACAGTTATAGGTGAACCTAGGTCTGCCGACATCAACTGTTGAAGCTGTTCTGCTGTGAGCTCGTCAGACGATCCTTTTGCAGTAGTAGCCACGCCTTTCTGCATGGTTTCTATCTGAACGTACTCGTAGGTCTTAACCCAATCTGCATCATAGCGTGGATTGATATCGAGTAAGGTTTTCGCTTCGGCTAGGTCTGCAGCATTAATTGAAACGAACGGTCGCATTCGATTCACTTCAAAGTCTGGTGGAGGACTCAGGGTATCTTGACTGAAGGCGAGCAGTGCGAGGGTTCCAAAGGCTAAGAGAAGAAATTTGATTGAAAGGATGCGCTTCATCAGCTTAGATATTGAAATGAATGGTTGGCGAAGTGGCTGTCTAACATTAACATACGATACCTTCCGCATGTTGTTGTTGCTCGGTAAATATAAGGATTTAACATGTTCGAAGCTGGGTTGGAATAGATGGCCTTTTGTGTGTTTGT
>CALDUE010000119.1 GCA_937923485.1 uncultured Saprospiraceae bacterium | reverse complement strand
AATAACTCTAGCAATCGGCAGGTCCGCATTTGAATGACTAAGAAATATTTTAGTCGCCATGGTCTGTAGATATATGGAGTAAAACGAAAAATACCTGTGCTAAAGTAATAAAAAAACTTGTCTCTACAATAAAATTGAACGAAATTTTCTTTCCTGGAGTCGACGCTACATCCGATCACTATCTCCGAAGTTTATTAAACCGCTATACACAAGATATCCATTAATCATTTGATAGGCTATTCTATCTTTCTGCGTAAAGCGATAGACCCTGAGTCAAACAAAGGAAGTCGAAATATCGATTGCTCTGCAACAATCACCAGCCCACGTCTCGACAATTTCCAACTTACAATTGAATAAAAAACGCCCCACCCAGACCGAAGTCTAAATGAGGCGTTTAAAAAATTTTGAATTGACCTGCTCAGCGGAGCTGAGCAAATTTTGAATTCTGAATGCAGACAAGTCAGCATGTCGAAATGACGGTTCAGCTAGGTGTCGTATCGGAACAACATCCGGCCCGCGTCACGAGAATTAACAATTATCAATTGACAATTATTAATTATTAATCTCTCCGAGGCCCGCGATCACGTCCACCACCACGGCGATCTCCACCGCGATCACGTCCACCGCCACGGCGATCTCCGCGGTCACGGTCTCTTCCGCCACGTTCACCTCTCGGTGGTGGAGGCGTCCAACCTTCCGGTGGAGTCTCCAAGGCTTTCTTAGATAAGCGAAGCTTACCTGTACGCTCGTCGACACCAACGATCTTGATTCTGACCTTGTCTCCTTCATTGTAGTGATCCTCAACGTTGTCAATGCGCTCATAGCTCATCTCACTTACGTGAAGCAAACCACTCTTGCCCTTGAAGTCAACGAATACACCATAAGGCATAACGGTCGCTACAACACCTTCGAAATCATCCCCAACTTCTGGGGAGAACGTAATGTCGCGAATACGTGCCATCGCCTTGTCGATAGAAGCTTTGTCTGGACTGGTAACCGTAATGTGCCCTTTGCCATCCACCTCTTCGATGTTGACGTTAGCACCTGACTGCTCCTGAATGTCCTGAATGACTTTTCCACCAGGTCCGATAACCGCACCGATGTAGCTCTTTTCAATCACCAACTGCTCCATACGTGGAACGTGTGGCTTCATATCCTCACGACCAGCTTCGATCGTTTTAGCCATTTCGCCGAGGATGTGTAGACGAGCTTCTTTCGCTTGGTAGAGGGCTTTCTCAAGCTGCTCATACGGAAGTCCGTCAATCTTGATGTCCATTTGGCAAGCGCAGATACCTTCAGAGGTACCGGTGAGCTTAAAGTCCATATCACCTAAGGCATCCTCGTCGCCAAGGATGTCAGTGAGGATCGCAATGTCTTTGCCTTCGGCGATCATACCCATTGCGATACCAGCAACTGGTCGCTTGAGAGGTACACCTGCATCCATGAGTGCTAATGAACCAGCACAAACCGTTGCCATCGATGAAGAACCGTTAGATTCCATGATGTCAGAAACGATACGTGTGGTGTAGCCCCAATCGTCAGGCATCACCTGCTGGATAGAACGTGACGCCAAGTTGGCGTGTCCTACCTCACGACGGCCTGGACCGCGCATTGGCTTGGTCTCACCAACGGAGTATGCAGGGAAGTTGTAGTGTAGGATGAACTTGCTAAACGTAAGTCCAGCAGCAACATCAACCATTTGCGCATCCGTCTTTGTACCGAGTGTTACACTGGTAAGTGATTGCGTCTCTCCACGAGTGAAGATGGCCGAACCGTGTGCAGATGGCAAGTAGTCAATCTCCGTCCAGATGTTACGTACCTCGTCGGTCTTACGTCCGTCGAGACGCTTTCCCGTTTTGAGTACCATCTCACGGATGAGTTTCTTTTGAAGTTTGTTGTAGTATGATTTGAAGAAGCCAACTTTTTCTTTAGCATCCTCATCGTCACCTAACTCTTCTTTGTAAGCTTCAACGAGTTCCTTCTTCAGGTTATCGAAGCCGTTTTTGCGTTCGTACTTAGCCAACGCTCCACCAGCAACCTTGTTGATGCCTGCTGTTGCACGTTCTGCAACGAGTGCCTCTATCTCAGAATTGGTTGGTGTTTCAGGAAGAACGCGCTTTACAAGACAAGCGTCGCCAACAAGTTGAGCGAGTTCTTTCTGTGCCTTGATCTGAACTTTGATTGCATCGTGAGCAACTTTGATTGCTTGGATGATCGCATCCTCTTCAACCTCTTTGCCTTCACCTTCGACCATGTTTACGTTGTCCTCCGTAGCGGCAACGATTAATTCAAGGTCTGCCTCAGCAAGTGCGTCACGTTGTGGGTTGACGACATACTCTCCATTGATACGCGCAACGCGTACTTCCGAGATTGGGCCATCAAAAACGATGTTACTTACTGCGAGTGCAGCTGAAGTAGCAAGTGCGGCGTAAGCATCAGGTAGCTCTTGCTCATCAGTAGAGATGAGGTTGATAATCACCTGTGTATCGTGGCGGTATCCGTCTGGAAAGAGCGGGCGAATGGCACGGTCTACAAGACGACTAACGATTACTTCGTAGTCATTGAGTTTGGTCTCACGGCGGAAGAAGTTACCTGGGATACGGCCCGCGGCTGCGAACTTCTCTTGGTAGTCTACCGATAGCGGAAAGAAGTTGGCGCCTTCACGTTCTTCTTTTTGAGATACAACGCTGCAAAAGAGCATTGTTTTGCCCACGCGCACTACGCATGAGCCGTCGGCCAGTGAGGCCAACTTGCCAGTCTCGATGCTTACCTCACGGCCATCCGGAAGGTTGAAACTGACTGATATAGGGGTTTGCTTTCCCATTATGGTTAAATCGTGTGTTACGTATTAGGGTCCGGCGAACGTTTTCGTCGGAAGTGCTTACGTGAGGGGTAAACACCTTACAGCATACGGATGAATTCCAATTTTGCTGCGGCACGAATGTAAGTAAGCTAGGTGTGTTAGCACTACTTGATTCGAGATGGATTTTAGCCTTACTATTTGTGTCTTTCTGCCCCTTATTTCGTGGGCTTTCAGCTTACGCCAAAACAGGGGTTTTGGCGTAAGCCGAACACTTACTCACGGATGAGACCTGAAACAAAAAAAGGTGCCTCCATACATGATGGAAGCACCTTTTCTTGAGGTTGTTGGTCTAGCGGCGAATGCCGAGATCAGCGATCAACTCACGGTAGCCCATGAGGTCCTTCTTTTGAAGGTAAGTGAGAAGTCCACGACGCTTTCCTACTAAGGTAAGTAGACGGCGACGACTTGAGTGGTCATTCTTGTTTGCGCGGAGGTGAGCAGAAAGCTCATTGATACGGAAGGTAAAAAGAGCTATTTGGCCCTTTGTGTCGCCTGTGTTGGTGGCGCTTCCTGAATACTTTGTGAAGATTTCGTCTCTCTTCTCTTTCGGCAGATATACTGGCATAAAGCTGTTGTTTGCATCACCGCAGCGCGGGATTGTTTTTGCGCTGCACAGGCTTGAGATTGCTCAAACCGGCGATAGATTACCAAATGCGATCTGAAAGCTCGTTAGCCTCGGGATCTTGATTAGCGAGCGCAAAAGTAGGAATACTTTCGATATAAAACTCAGGAAAAATAAGAGTCTTTATCCAGCGAACCAGTGGTTTACAGGACAACGTCACGAGACGAAGGCGAGTTGGCGTCCCGTACATTCAAAATTCCCAACTCAAAATGGCTTTCGACGAGGTCGCAGACATCCCTTTGTTTTGCGGGATTCAGAATTTTCTTCTTGGCTTAGCCAAGAAGAGCATAAAAAGCTGCCAAGAAGATCATCACTCCAAACATCACGACATTGAAAAGACCACTAGTCTGGAAGAGGCCCGACTGAACATCGATTGCTTTAGGGTGAGAAGCTCCTTTTTCTGTGAGTACTATACCAACCATGACGATTGATGCTACAGTCGTCACCCAACCGACCATCTGTTCAGCTCCTGCTCCAGTAAGCGCCATTTTGATACCCGTGGCAAAGGCTACCATCATGAGTAAACCTGCAAGGATGTAACGGAACAGCGGCTTCGTGGTGTTTGAAGGATCGTTCTTAGAACCAAGCGCAGAGATCACAGCAAGTGCGAATGCACAGAACAAGAAGGCGATCCCCATACGATCCAGGAATGGCAGATCAGGCATCATTCTCGCCAAACCTAGAGAGAATGGAATGGCAATCAAGATCGTCCAAAAACCTGCATCTGGTGTGGTGCGCTTCCAGAACATACCAAAGAAGAAGACAGCAAAGACACCAGGGCTTACGAAGCCAGTAAATTCTTGGATGAACTGAAATACTTGACCTAATGAGCTTAAGAAAGGAGCGATCATCGCACCGATTAATAAGGCTACAACGGCCGAGATTCTTCCCACTTTCACAAGTAATAGCTCACTTGCGTTCTTGTTGATGAGGTCTTTGTAAATGTCAATCGTAAAGATTGTGGAAGACGAGTTGACCATCGAAGAAATCGATGATCCAACCGCAGCAGTCAAACCTGCGAACACAAGTCCTTTTATTCCTGTAGGAACATGATTCGAGAGTACCCAAGGGAAAGCTTCATCGGCCTTATACAGGTCTGCCGAAAGGTGATATGCTGCAATGCCTGGCAAAACAACGATAAGTGGCAGAAGTATCTTGATGATCGAAGCAAATGCGACACCCTTCTGAGCCTCACCTAAGCTCTTCGCCGCCAAAGCACGCTGAATGATATACTGATTGGTTCCCCAATAGTAGAGGTTAGTGATCCACATGCCGCCGAACAGTACTCCAATTCCAGGAAGTAGGTTGTATGAACTTTGCTCTACGGCTTCTCGCTCTGGGCGGCCAGAAGCATCCATAACGGCATTACCTGAGGCGTCGACTACTTCTCTTGTCGTCGTGAATACATCATCACGCTCAAAGATCATTTCAAATCGTTCTGGTACTTCATTTAAAAGAATGCTGATTCCTTCCATGAAGCCCTCTCCGCCACTTACTGCATCGAGCACAAAATAACTAGCCAGCATACCGCCAAAGACGAGTACGACAACCTGAACAACATCAGTCCAGACTACTGCTTTCAAGCCACCAAAGACGGAGAACGTAGCTGAATAGACGACGAGAGCGATGATGCCCCAGACAAGAGGAACGCCTAACACGCTCTCAATAGCTAAAGCACCGAGATAGAGTACCGACGAGATATTGACAAACACGAATAGAGCAATCCAGAATACCGACATTAAAGACCTAGAACGCTGATCAAACCTACGTTCGAGGAACTGCGGCATCGTATAAATTCCTTCCTTTAAAAATACAGGTAGAAGGAATTTTGCCACCATGATAAGCGTGATCGCCGCCATCAACTCGTAAGTGGCGATCGCCATACCTAACTCGAATCCAGAGCCGTTCATAGCCAGAATCTGCTCCGTCGAAATATTAGATGCGATCAACGATCCACCAACAGCCCACCAAGGCAAGGCACGCGAGGCGAGAAAGTAGTCCTGCGCGTTTTCCGTTTTCTCTTTAAGTGTAATGTAAATCCCGAAGCCTATCATTCCAAGAATGTAGACGCCGAAAATGACGAGATCGATTGTTGCGAGTTGAGTGAACATTTGGTAGTCTTTGGCTAGGGCCGAAAGCTAATGTTTATATAGGAATAGTAGGTAAGTGTATTTATCACACTATTCACCCATACCGACTCTTATCTTAGATCTACTTCTCTAGTAAGTGAAAAGCTACAGTAACACTGTGACTTACCGTGAGCTCTCCTATCGCAATGCTTGGGCCTGTTGAGCTTTCAGCGTCCATCGACATTGCACGTCCGTAAACGAGGTTTCCTCCACCTGAGTTCTGGACATCAGTTATGGAGTATGCTGGACCTATTTTCTGGCCGAGCTCGTTTGCCAGTGCTTTGGCCTTCTCACGGGCATCCACCACGGCTTTTAAGCGAGCCTTGTCCAAAAGTTCCTCTTGCTTGCTCGTCTTAAAGTTAGGGCCACTTAAACCTGTAACACCTTGCTTTAAAAGGCCGATGTTGATCTCTTCAAACTTCGGGACATCGACTAAGCATACCCTGATCGACTGGATGGCGACATATCGAGGATTCGTTCTTTCACGGTTGCGATACTGCACGCTGACGTTCAAATATTGGGTCTGAATGTGACGATCCTCTACTCCTTGGCTTCTTAAATAAGTTATCGCCTTTCCTGTCAAATCTGAATTTTCTTGCTTCGCTCCAAGTAAATCTGCGCCTTCCGTGTTGATAGTGATTGTAAAGTGAACTTCGTCAGGCTCGGCGTAGAGCTTAGCGGTTCCTGTGACCGTGACAAGAGCAGGAAGTTGGGACATGTTTAAATCTTGAGAAAACCCTTGACTAAAGAAGCCTAGAGAAGCTACGAAAATGAGAAAAGACAAAATGTTCTTCATGCTGTGCAAGTTAATGCTGATTCTAGCTTTGTGAGAATATTAGGACTAACCGGTGGATCGCAGTACATGATTACTTACCGATACAAAACCCAGAAAATATCGCCCCCAGCAAATCATCGGTAGATATTTCTCCTGTCACCTCGCCTATGTAGTGCAGCGCTTGGCGAAGGTCTAGTGCGATAAGGTCCCCTGAGAGCCCCGATGATAATCCAACATGAACTCTTTCTAATGCGTCGTCTGCTTGACTAAGCGCGGCAGTGTGTCTTGCCTGCGTGAGCACGGCGCTTCCTTGAGGAGGAAGTTCACCAACTCCAATTTCGAAAAGTCGATTTTTAAGGTGTTCGACATTCATTTGATTGAGGGCACTTAGCGGAATAAAGCGGTCTTCTGCCAAATGTGCTCCCGTAAAGAATTTTGCTTTGGTGTAAGGATTCAGGTCCATTTTATTACCAATAGCGATAATCTCAAGTCCAGGTCGAGCAAGCTTTTCTAAATCTGCTTTCACATCATCGGGTTGTGGACCGACCACATCAAATACATACATGAGGATAGAGGCCCTTGCTACCTCTGCGAAAGTTCGCTCAACGCCAAGCGCTTCAATTTCATCGGAAGCCTCTCGTATCCCAGCCGTATCCGTGACTCGAAACTTTACGCCCTGTATAAAGAGGTCCGCGTTGATGGTATCGCGGGTGGTTCCTGCGATGTCACTGACGATTGCTCGATCTTCTTCAAGTAGTGCATTGAGCAAGGTGCTTTTTCCGGCATTTGGTCTGCCCGCAAGTACAACTGCTACCCCATCTCGAATTGCCTGACCTGTCTTAAAACTCGCCAACAGGCGAGCGATTTCGGTCCGTAGATCAGCGACTTGATTTTGCAGTGCTGAACGATCGGCAAAAGTGACATCCTCCTCCCCAAAGTCATTTTCCAATTCTATAAGTGCTGCGAAGTCTATGAGGTTTTGGCGAAAGCTGGCCATGGCCTTAGAAATACCCCCCTTCATTTGATTTAAAGCCAAGCGATGACTGGCCTCAGACTCACTCGCTATCAAATCTGCTACCCCTTCAGCTTGCGTCAAGTCCATTCGTCCGTTCAAAAAGGCACGTTGCGTGTATTCTCCAGGATTTGCCAATCGAGCACCAGCAGCAATGCAAGATTCGAGGACGGCACCTTGGACATAAACAGAGCCGTGACAGCTAATTTCAAGGACATCTTCGCCCGTGTAGCTATTTGGACCGACAAAGGCGGTAACGACAACCTCGTCGAGCTGTTCACCATTGGGATGATTCCAAGCCCCAAAAATGGCTTTTCGAGAAGGCACAGAATTGGTTTTAGCGAAAGCCGAACAACAGGTCTTCCCAATAGCAAACGCTTGCGGACCGCTGATACGAACAACCGCAATACCACCAGCCCCTGGAGCAGTAGAAATTGCGGCAATGGTCTGGCGTTGATCGTAACTCATGGGCGCAAGTTGAGACGCTTTGCGAAATTTGTCCGCTTAAGTGAAAACATCTATTTCAATTTCGAAAGAATAAGGTTACATTTGCGGGCTCAATTGACCTATCGATGAAGAAGGATACACATCCAAAGGAGTACCGCACAGTCATTTTCAAGGACTTTAGCGTTGACAAGTCTTGGCTTGGACGTTCTTGCGCGCGCAGCCAAGACACTGAAAAGTGGGAAGACGGTACAGAGTACCCTGTCATAAAGCTTGAAATTAGTGCTGAGTCTCACCCATTCTTTACGGGTAAGATGAAGTTTGTTGATACCGCAGGTCGTATCGACAAGTTTAACAAGAAGTTCCAGACTTCTCGTTTTGCTAACAAGAAGATGGGCGGTGGAGACGATGAAGCTTCTTAAGAGCTACTTTGCCCTATTTTAGAGGGGTCTTCGGCTTTCGCCAAAACCTACTAACTGCATTTTGATGCGGTGAAAATCGATTATTTTCGATTTGTTGAGATTCCAGTCGGTAAACACCGGCTGGAATTTTCATTTTTGGGGCTGAAAGATCTCAATACAGATGCCAAAACGTAACCTCATCCTTTTTGACGACCAAGCCTGGGCGGGACTACGTCCACTCACATGGCTGCGTCCTGTTGCCGAGCTCCGAATTGGACTTTTAACCATGTCCGAACGTTGGGAAATGCTACTTACCGGACAATCGAGTGCTGTTACCCAAGATTATTTGGCTGAGGCATACCCGCTTGCTTTAGCGCGGGACAACTTTTTCATTAACGCCTCTTTGTTGCCAACCAAAGGATTGGTCGATCAGATCCTCAAGCTCAGTCAAGGGGAGGCGCTAACGAAGGGTGATGAATTGCTCGCTGCACGATTGGACGACAAGTCGATATTAAGGATTTCTGACCCCGAAGGTGAAGGGGATGAAATTCCAGGTTATGACTTTACGGGTGAAGCAACACTGTTACGTCGACCGTACGACCTATTCGCCTATAATGAGCGCATGATCGCCTTTGACATGAAACTTGTCTGCGGCACGCGTCACTCACAAACCTTATCTAAATCGAATACGGTCATTGGAGACAATCCTGTGTTTCTTGAGAAAGGCGCCAGTATCGAGGCATGCATTCTGAATACAACTGATGGACCGATTTACCTTGGAAAGAATTCTAAGGTTTTAGAAGGTAGTATGCTGCGAGGCCCACTCGCCATTTGCGAAAATGCAGTGGTTAAAATGGGCGCCAAGATCTACAAAGGAACTACCATCGGGCCTCACTGCAAGGTTGGTGGCGAAGTGAATAATGTGGTATTTCAAGCCTACTCTAGTAAAGGACACGACGGCTATTTAGGCAATGCTGTCATTGGTAGGTGGTGCAACATAGGAGCAGATTCCAATGCATCTAACCTAAAGAATAACTACGGAGATGTTCGTGTCTGGGACTACGAAACCGAGCGTTTTGAGCCAAGTGATAAGCAGTTTTGTGGGCTCATAATGGGTGATCACGCGAAGTGTGGGATTAACACAATGTTCAATACAGGAACCGTAGTCGGTGTGGCGGCCAATGTCTTCGGCAGTGGATTTCCGCGTACGTTTATCCCAGACTTTGCTTGGGGTGGCGCTGCAGGAATGACGACGCACAAACTCAACAAAGTATTTGAGACAGCTGAGCTAGTGAAGCAACGCAGGTCGTTAGAGCTTTCCGAGCACGAGAAGGATGCCTTGGAGCATGTTTATGCCTTGACGAAGGAATTGCGCAGGTGGGAATAGGTGAACCCGGTTAGGACCGCTATTAGCCAACTGTGACTGTGGTTGAGGCGAGCCAAGCGTACTTTAGAAATGCGCAAATTGCTATTATACTTGGTAATGGTTCACAGGTGGAAGCGAGGGTTCATTTGAGGAAGAAACGCACTATGTACTTTTAAAAGTACGAAACAACAAAAAGGTGTACTTTTGAAAGTACAATGGATAATTCTCTCCTTCAATTAGTCGACTTTGGTGCAGCTCGTATAGCATCAGTCAAAATGGATCATAAGCGATCTATTGTGCAAGAATTACGAGTGGACGATAGATTACAGATTATTCTTGGGGCTAGAGGCGTAGGAAAAACTACTTGCCTACTCCAGTTTGCTAAAGGCTACTTAGATACCAATACAGCCGTCTACTTAAGCCTCGATGATGGTTATTTTGGAGCTGATAATTTAATTGAAGTAGTTGACGACCTCCGATTAGAAGGCTATACCCACTTCATTTTTGATGAAGTGCACCGCTATAAAAATTGGTCTCAGCAGATTAAAGTTGCCTACGATCGATACCCATCCCTTTATTTTTTACTAACGGGATCTTCCGTAAGTAAGCTGTCGGAAGGAGATGCAGATCTTAGCAGACGAGCTATTAGGCTTTCTTTAGAAGTGTTATCTTGGAGGGAGTGGATGCTCCTAAACCAACAAATGGTTCTACCAAAATATACGGTACGTGAGCTTATAAAGAATGCTGAGCGATACTCAGAAGAAATAACGTCACTTATAAAAGACCCAGTCAAATCATTTCGCGCTTACATGCGAAGGGGTTGTTACCCTTATGCACTTGAGAACCAAGATGAAACTAGGTATTTACAACGCCTAAGGACAAGTGCAATGACTGCGATAGATGTGGATGTGGTACCTGCAGGAAACGCTTCTACCGAGACTGCTCGGAAGCTCAAACGTCTCCTCGTACTGATTGCAGCGGGTTCACCTTACACGATAAAGATTAATACTGTAGCTAACCAATTAGCTACTTCCCGTAATCAGGTCTATCAGATGTTAGACCTACTTGAAGGTGCCCGCCTGATACGCAGATTATGGATGAGTGGTAAGACTCCGAAAACGTTGGCCAAGCCAGAGAAAATTTATCTTAATAATCCGAATCTGGCTCATGCACTTGCAGTAAGTGATGTCGGCCACTTTCGAGAATGTGCATTCATAACTTGCACGCAGCCCTTGGGTGACTTATTTTCTGGAGGGGAGGTGTGGGCATCTAAGTATGCAGATTTCGAAATCGACACCATTCATTTTGAGGTTGGTGGCTCAAGTAAGAAAAATAAGCAGATACAAGGCTTGAAAAGAGCGTACCGAGTGCTTGACGGGGAACCAAAAGCATTCAGTAACGTAATTCCTTCATACCTATTTGGGTGCCTAAGTTAAATTTTCCCAATAAATTCATGTTAGAATTTACTGTCCAGCACATGCTCAACTTTCGTTTCTTCACCAATCGATAGATTATTAAACACTAAACTTCACTTTCACTTGCTTCGGAAACCACCCTACCCTCGCTGGCGCCATTGGATGAGTTTCATCAAGGACCAAACGCTTGAAGCAACAGAAGGAGAGCATGCGGATTACCTCGCAGTGATTTTGCGTCAAGGAAAGCTGCTGCTGCAAGCCAACTCTGCGATTTACAGTTGGGAGGACAACTACTATAATTTCAGGACGGCCTTTGAGCAACTCGACTGGGACAAGTTGAACGGTGAAGAAACCTTGCTGCTTGGTCTTGGCTTGGGCAGCGTTCCGCAGATGATTGAAGAGTTGTTCGGCTATCGTCTTCAGTATACTGCAGTTGAATACGATGCTGTTATTGCTGAGCTCGCAGAAGAATACCTCCTTCATCGCTTACGCTCCCCTATTGAAACTATTGTGGCAGATGCGGAAGCTTTTGTTGCTCAAGACAGCAGGACCTATGATTTTATCTTGGTAGATCTCTTTGTGGACGATGAAGTTCCGGCGCAATTTGATTCCTTAGCTTTCCTTGAAGCGTTGGAGGATCGCATGGATGGTGGTTCGTGTCTCATTACCAATCGGCTCGCGTATAACCTGCACGACCGTGAGGCAAGCGAAGTGTATTTCGAGGAAGTCTTTAAGAAGGTTTTTCCTAATGCGGGACTTATTGATGTCCAGTCAAATCTTATGCTTTTCTCTGATAAGCGATTTATTGTTCAATAGTATAAGCGTAGGTATTTTATTTCTTCTGTTTTGCTTTCGCTAAAACTCGAACCTAAGAAGTAGCTTACCCCCATGCGCCTACCCATTTACATCGCCGATGCATTTTCAGCTGGCCCTTTTACAGGAAACCCAGCTGCGGTCGTTCCTCTTGGCGAATGGCTGCCAGACGAGACCTTACAAGCAATAGCTGAGCAAAACAACTTGGCTGAAACGGCTTTCGTTATTACGCATCCCGACGAGAATCAAGCTCGTGCCCTACGTTGGTTTACGCCCGCTAGAGAAGTGAATCTCTGTGGACATGCAACCTTGGCTACTGCATTCGTGCTACACCAAGTGTTAAAATTTAAAGAGTCTACGCAGCGGTTCAACACCTTATCAGGCGAGCTGGTCTGTACCTATAACTTGGGCTATTGGGAGTTGGATTTCCCAGCAGACAAGGCACTTCCGGCAGCAGACATCCATACCTTGGCTGAGGAAGTTGTTGGGCGTTCGTTGAGTGCAGGCGAGGTATTTGTCGGTACCGATGATGCCATGATTGTGTTACCAACTGCGCAAGAGTTGCTCGATTACCAACCGAATGACGCTGCCATACGTCGAGTACCCAGACGCGGTGTCATTTTGACAGCGCCCGGGCTTGATGAAGTTGATGTTGTGAGTCGTTGCTTCTATCCTGAGTTTGGCGTAGATGAAGATCACGTTACAGGGTCTGCCCACACACTCATCGGCCCGTACTGGAGTGAAATTTTAGGGAAAGAAGAATTGCTTTGTGAGCAGGCGAGTCGTCGTGGAGGTAGACTAACGATCACGTACAAAAAAGGCGAGCGCATCCACCTTCGTGGACGCGCTCGCCTATATCTAAGAGGGGAAATTGATGTGTAGTGTTTCAGCGTTTTGGAGCTTAAACGAGACCTAATTAAGGTTAATCTTTACTTATTAATTCCTTCAACCTTAGTGTCATACCAACCTTTTACTGTCCGACTTCTTTTAATCTGACCAAACGTTAAATTGATTCCTGCTCGAAAGTAGGAGTCGTTTGCATCAGTTAAGTTGGCCGCGGAAAGGACATTGTCACAAGCGATGTAAAATTGTGGTCCCCAAAGATCTAGTAAAAGATTCGCCCCCAAGTAGCCGCCTCCTCGCTTCATACCTGCAAGTGCACCGACGTGAAGGAATTTGCCGACTTGCTGACCAAGTCCAACACCGAAGCCCGTATGCCATGAGTTTGCGTTTGCAGCATACATCGTTGCGTTTAAAGTAGTTTTCTTTGCTAGTTCGTAGCGAAACGTTCCTTGCACTGTAGCAGGAGTCTTCGTTGTAAACTGTTGCTCTGTGGTAGCAAATTCAAGTTCACCAACGATGGTATCAATGGTTCCTTCTACGTCGAACTCGAATCCATCGTCGTTGAAAATATTGCCTTGGTAACCGCTAAAAGTGTACTCTCCATTCGATCGGTGTACTTGAGCATTATCCTTCCAAGTGATAAATCCTAGGTCGCGGACAGATAGACCGACTTCCATCTTTTCGGTTCGGTATACTCCACCAAAATCAACACCCCATCCGTTACCAGCACCAGAATAACCATCGAGGTCGCCTATTGATATTCCTTCTTCTGTAATATCAACTGGGAATCCAGAAGTCTTGAATGTTACGTTAGAGGTAACAGTAGTTTCATAAAAGTCTGGATCTGTATAGAGACTTGCATTAGCTGTTGTGGTCGTAAATGCTGCTGAACCTAGCAGGTACTTGACTCTTGCACCTACGGTGAAATTTTCATAGAACGTGTAAGCGCCGTTGATACCAATTTCTTGATATGCTGTCGCATTTATGTTTGGAGCTAGCTGAAGCTCCTGCCCTACGTACCGAGCATTTCCGTATGCTGCTAGTTGTACGAGACCTCTTGGAAGGTCTAAATTTCCTTGGATACGTGCGCGGTGAGATACTCCTACTTGCCATCCCTTATGCCGAAAATTAAAGGCAAAAGTCTCCACCGTAGAATTAAAGGACATATCGTTTCCGCGCTCTTCAAGACGAAGAATAAATTGATCTGGATCAATTATTAGCGTCCCATTGCGAATCTCACCTGCGTCATTTACAGAGATAGGCGTAAAAAACCCACTTGAAACGGAAGGAAGTGCTATCGAAATCTTGTGATCCTGCAGCATTGCTGGGTTAGAGATCATTTGCTGAATACCGTATTGAAGCGGTAGTTGCACATCATGTTGCGCTATGACGGCAGAAGCGATGAGTGTCAGTCCCCCTACCAAAAGTTGTTTTAGTGTTTGCATAATTGGCGTCTTAGAGAGGTTTAACAGTTACGCGAGCACCAAGCTTGATGCCTATGCTGTTGTCGTAAAAAAGTGAGGTGAATTGCGCACCAGTATCTGGACTATGAAGGGTTAGCTTCACTTTCGCTGATCGCGAATTTGCGATCGTAGCAATTTGCGATTGATCGAGAACCACCTCCGTTGTTTTTTCAATTGAAGAAGTAGCCACACCTGATGCATCTATCTCTGGAGCAGCGATGATCGTTTCTGGAGTTGCGAATAGACTATCAAGAAGCGCTCCTTGAGCATCGTAGAAATAAACTTGAGTCGCCGCTTCTAAGCCAAAACCATTATCGACTCGTAAAAGAAAAGCTGCTGTCTGTGCTTCTGCTATCGAGCTACCGTCGAAAATAAATTCTTCTTCAAGTTTGAAACCATTAAATTCTAAAGCGAGAGGGATATCCATATTGAACTGACCTTTCAAGCGCGCATCGCGATGAATGAAATAAGTCTCTTCAAGCGCATCTGGGTTTGCCGTAGCTTCTAAACCGAGTTCGAGGCTTTCAGGAAATTCATTTAAAACTTCAAGTATGTTACTGGTCTCACTATCAATGATGACCTCAGAAGTCTTTGGTACTTTACCTTCTGCTCGTGAAGGAAAACTGAAAAGAACACCATCAGAAAGTTGAGATGTTAGGTTTTCGATTGTGCCTTCTCGAGTCGTTGCGAATGCAGAACTTGTCATTAATTGAAAAGGAATACCGACTTCGTTCTCGACGATAATTCGTGCAACTGGATCAACAAGTGCTACTGTACCAGGCTCAAATGCATCGAAGTAATCAGTAGCAATCAGTTCTTCGCCTAGATCGACATTCAACTTATCGAGTTGACCTTCTGCATAGCTGTAATCTGCACCTTGAAACTCAACTGCTCCAGCAGTAAGTCTTACGTTTGTTCCAGTTGAGAGCTTAGCAGAATATTGTACATCTACGTTTCCGGAAGATGGGACGATAAAACTTAATCTTGGAAGCTGCACTGAATCGCTCGTTGTCGTGAGTGCAGGAACCGTATAAGTATGTTGGAATGATCGTTCAGCAACGATCCAATTAGATGTAAGTATGGTTACCTCCGCATCTTGAGGAAAATCATTTCTGAAAGTATACTTGAGTTGGCCGTCAACGATGTCCATTCGGCTAATGACGATGTCGACTCCTTCGTCTTCAAGGTTGATGGTATTAACCGTATCGAATAGCGGAATTGTAAATTCAGGAACTTCGAGTAAGTCACCAGGGGCGACATCAAAAAGCTCTTGTGAAATTCTTACGTTAATCGCACTATTTGCATCTTCGGTGAGAAACTGAGTAAAATCAGAATCAGCGAGTGCATCTCTTAAAGTAAATCTTGTATCAAGGACTGGGGCGGCAATTTCAGGCTCCCAATCTTCAAATTGCACGTCCGAAATTGTGTCGGAGCAGGCGGCCAGAGACAGGATGGCAACGCCCACCGCTACATAGCGGTAAAAAAATTGTTTCATAGAATGTGTTGTTCAAAATGGGCAGCTCTGGTTTGAACTGCTAAGCACACTCTTGAAAAAACTAGGCCAATTATTTAGGCAGATCTACTTAAAAAGGCGAATAATCTTCCAACCAACATGTTGTATTACAAGTAGTTATCAGGTGTTGTGCGTCCTGTCGAGAGTTCATCATCAAACCAGCCATAACGCTTACCTGCTAGCTCAATTCTATTGAAATTAAGCGACAGACCTACTCTAAGGTGCGCTGATTTAGTACCATATAGATTAAAAAAGCTTGGTAAATGATCAGCTGCCGCGAAAACCTGAATCCCCAATAACATTACACTGGCACGTCCTCCATAAATGAACTCACCTTGATTCACGCCGACGATGCCTCCGACATGAAGAAAGTCTCCAAAGTGTTGGCCGATACCAACAGAGGCACCGCTTTGTAGTCCGTCGATACCATCCAGACTGCGAGTTTGAGCCGCTAGCGTCAAATCCGTTGCATCACTCAATCGGTACCTGAGGTGGCCTTGAAGTTTTGGCGAAAGTCGCATGGTAAAAGCTTGATCAACGGAGCTAAGGTTAGCTTGGTTCTGTAGTTGATCGAGACTGTTTTCTATATCAAATGAAAAGGTTGAATCGAATACATTTCCAATCACACCGACATAGGTTCCTTCGCCATTTACAAAATGTTCCTTAGCGTCTGTACTCCAACTGATCGCGCCTAAATCTGTCAGTGCGAGGCTTAACTCTAGCTTTCGAGAAGGTCTAACTACGACACCTAGATCAACAGCTCCGCCAAAGCCTTTGTCCAATGTAAAGGGTTGGATAGCTATACTAAAATCTTCATCTGTCAAGTCAAAATTGTAGCCTGCTGATTGCGCATCAACCGATAAATTATAATCGATTGCAAAACTATTTGGGTCAGTTCTTATCGAACCGCTAGCAGAATTTATTTGGGCTGCAGCAGATCCTGAAAGAACTTTAACCCGACCGCCAATCGCAAATCTCTGATTGAGGTGAATCCCATAATGAAATCCAAATTCATGATAGCTTATTTGTTCGCCTTCAATCAAAACAGGTATTAGCTCCCCAGCGGAAGCTTGATTTCCTTGAGCTAGTACTAAGGCTAATTCTCGATTTACATTCGAAGTCGCTTCAAACCTGATTGCGTGATGCGCGCCAAACTGAAATCGGTCTCGTCGGATATTAAAACCGAGCGTAGCTATATCGAATCTGGTAGAAAGTTCTAGAGTTTCTGGTGCATTGGCTGCCAGGCGAGAACCTTGTAAGAGAAAATTTTCATCTCGCTCTGTTCCGATATCATTAAGCTCAAAGTTGGCTGAAGCGCTTTGCATACTACTGCCAATACGAATGCTTACCCTATGATCTTGAAGTAAGGCTGGATTGGCTGTGACGGCATCAAAGCTGTAGCTGAGAGAGCGCTGAAAGTCAAGTTGAGCTTTCGCCAAAACACTTAAGCAAGACACGAGAAGCAGAAGTAGGAAGATTCTCATTCGGCAGCGTATTCAAAACTTAAGCCCACAGAAAGGGCTAAGGAATTGGTATTATCAAGTTGAGCAAAAACATCGCTACCTTCTGGTGTTTTCAAAAATACTCGTGCTCGAGCATTAGGAAATTGTCTGATACGATCGAACGTTTCATCGCTAATGGGAATACTGACAAGGGCATCAGTTGCAGAAACGACCTCCCCATTAGCATCTAGCGTTCCGGCAGCCAATAGCTGCCGTGGGGCAGTGAATAAGCTATCTATGACCTGTAGCGAATCGTTCAGTATGAAAATTTGCGTAGAAGCAAAAAGGCCGAATGAATTGGAGGAAGAGAGTTGTATCTCAGCTTCGCGAACTCTGTCCAGTTCTTCGATATCTCCAAAAGTAAATTCTTGATCTATTACGAAACCATCAAACTGTACTTGCAGCGGAATATCGAAAACAAATGAGCCAATTATCTCTTCTTGAAAGTCTAGTGTAAATTCCTCTTGCAGCCTTTCTGGATTGGCTACGCCAACGAACTCAAGTGTGATAGAATCAGGAAACATGGTAGCAGCAGATACCAGTCCGCTATTTGTATCATCAATAATGACAGCTGTTTGAGTAGACTGACCAAACCCAGGAGACCTTGCAATAGAGACGCCGTCATCAATAGGAGTTCCGAAATCGAATTCTGTACCATCCCGAAGACTTGCGAAGGTCCGCACAGATTCTAGGTTAAACGGCACAGTAGTTTGGTTTACAACATCAAAGACCACACTGGCATCTTTCAATGCGGCGGTATTAGGTTCAAAGGCTGCGAAAAAGTCTGTAATTATAGAACCTGATCCTAAAGAAACCGAAAGACTATCAAATGACCCTATGGCCGTTCTCGGAATAAAGTCAGGATCAATTTGAAGAAGTCCTCCAACGAGTAAACGAGGCTCTCCAGCTGGCGTTCGAGCGGTATAGCTAGCAAAAATCTGTTGCGATCGACCAACGTCAAAAAAGTGATTTTCCAAATCAACGAAGCCTTCTCTGCTACCGTTTGCAGGAACAGTGGCAGATATGACTAAGGTATCACCATTAATGGTAAAATTGGGTAGAGTCAGTTCGACCTCTAGATCCTCAGGATCATTTGAGATGAAGAGCCACTCTAATCGCCCTGCTATAAACTCAATTTGCCTGACTTGTAGGTTGACGCCGAGGTCTTGCAAATTAACCACCGTTACACTGTCTGTAAACGGTGCGGTTAGTCCTGGAAAGTTTATTGATCTGATCGGGAAGCGACGAAACACCGTATCGCGTCTTACTAGGCGAAGACCATTTTGATCAAGAAGGGTTCCTTC
This sequence comes from uncultured Saprospiraceae bacterium, assembly GCA_937923485.1. Lineage (GTDB taxonomy): Bacteria > Bacteroidota > Bacteroidia > Chitinophagales > Saprospiraceae > CALDTK01. The sequence continues at coordinate 9,269 of CALDUE010000119.1, read as the reverse complement.
AAAATCAAAGCCGCCAAGGGCATCTTCGAGGCTAAATTGTGTTTGTAAAAGTGGTATTGCCCAACGTTGGCGTTCATCTGGATCGACGGAGGGTTCGCCAATGGGATTCAAGCACGCACTCAATGCTACAAACATCAAACATGCTAGCACCATTGTGAGAATGGCTTGACGGGTAGAATTCAGCATAGAGTGGCTTAGGAGGAAACGCAAATCAACAAAAAAGGAGTGTTTCTTTATGTAAAAAGTTCCTTTTAGTGTCTTGTCAAGAAAGATAGTCCTTAAAGCCCCTTGTGATATGCCCTTAGGATATCATTAAAAAGCGGGCACCTATCCCTAGATAGAAGCCCGCTTATGGATACTCGCTTTGAGCGTATAAATGGTTCGGGATTCATCAATCCCGTTTGCCTCACTTCACCACGACCATCTTGCGCGTAGCCGTAAAGTCACCAGCAGTAAGGGTATAGTTGAGTAGACCAGCCGTTGATAGTTCCTCAGCAGCGACTTCAACTTGTTGTAACCCTGCTTCGAAAAAGCCCGAAGTTCGCCACACTACTCTACCTGTTACATCTGTAATGGTAAGACTAGCCTCGCCTGCTTCCGCAAGGGTAAACCCAATTTGAGTGTTTCCTGAGAACGGGTTTGGACGATTTTGCTCAAGACTGTTTCTACTGGTCAAAGCGCTTCCACTGAAGTTAAGTACGATGCCTACAGGACCTGTTTTGGCGAAAGCCTCAGCAACTGTAATACTAGAACTTATGGAGAAGGCTTCACTCAGCTTAACGTCATCACGTAATGCACGAACATTGATGTAGAAAAGTTTGCCGCCCATATACCCGTCATGGCTCATCGATAATTTGCCCTCATCGAGAAGATGTGTTCCAAAACCTGAATTTGGGTGACTTCCGCCCACAACATTCAGAACTTCAATAGCAGAGGTATTCCACTCCAGTGTGAGTTGATACCCAAGTGCATCTACGTCTTCCGTACTGAAGGTGATAAGTTTCGATTCTTCAGCCTCCAAAATCGCATCTTCAGCTCGTAGCGTAAAATCACCGGTGAGCGTGCGAGGAGCTAGTGGTTGATTACTATTTGCTGCAGCACTGTTGTTTACATCACCAATCTTGATAGCTGTGAAGTTGCTGTTCATCATGTCCTGAGACAGATTATCGTAGTCCATTGCTTCAGGGAAAGCTTCTTGCCAAGGATTACTTGGATTCGGGAACACGTAACTTGCATCCACAAAACGCCAAGATGTATTGTTGGCGAATTCTGTATCAATACCTAGTACAACACGACGAATAGATGTGAGGTCAAAAGCAGTAACTCTACCGTTATTGCTTGCATCGGCGGCAATGAGTTGCTCTGGTGTTAGAGGAGAAATATTCCCAAGAATATGTTGCCCTATTAAGTAGAGATCGTAGGTCGAAATTCCTGCATAAGGCTGATCTAATCGCTGAGGAGTTACGGTAACGCTTGCCCCATTGTTGATGCGATAAAATGCATATTGACCATTTGCAGTCGTGGTCATGTTGGAGAGATATCCGCCGGTTGCAGAAACGTCTACATCTTGTACCGTGCTACCGACTGGGTTGGTTATGTTTCCTGCGATTGCACGTGGCGAAGAAGCTGGAGCGCAATGACCGGATTGATCTTCGACCGTAATTGTTACGAGAACAAAAGATTGATTCCCTGTTAAATCTGTCGCCCAATGCTCAACGATTTGATCTCCGATGTCAGCACACGTAAATGTTCGGACAGTATCGGTTACATCAGCGGAGAAAGATAGCTTGACAGAGCCACAGGCGTCAACCGATACGGAGTTTGGATTCTCTACAGCTAAAGCCGAGACATCGATCATTCCTGTTGCCATAATGCCAACTGTGACGTTAATTCCAATTGGAGTCGGCGGCTTGCAGTCTTCACTTGAGAAAGGAACATATAACTCAGCAACATTGCCACATTGGTCTCGGACGTCTAGTACTGCGACATAATCCCCAATAGGGTAATTACCTGTAAGTGTAAATGTACCAGCGACGGCAGCACTGGAAGTGCTTCCCGCAGGTGCTTGCAGCATTCCGAAAGGATCGGCTCCAATGAAGGTTCCTTGAGCTAATTCTGCTGATGAAATTTGACCATCACCATTAGTATCAAAGGCCCCTTCTACAAGTTGGTGAGTAACAGGGCTAAGGTTTCCGCAATTATCAATTATATCAAATGACACAGAGACCGCTTGCCCACAAGTTATTCCTGGCGTTGGAGTACTTGCATTACAAGCTAATTCTACAATATTAACGAGGATTGGATCTTCATCATCATACACTTTAATGTGCTGAGTATAACTCCAGCGGCCAACAGATTGCACTTGATTTGGTGCAGATGCAGTCGTAATGAAAGGCTGTCCATTCACGAGTACATTCTGATTTCCAGTTGCTGCAGAGGCAGTCACATCTAGTCGCGGACCGCTTGTAGATATTCGCGGATTAGGTACAGGTATGGCGGCAGATGAGCCATCCCACTCACACCAATTAATAACATCATAGGTTCGGAGGATTTTATAGCACCCGTCACTTTGTGTATTAAATCGCTGATCAGAGAAACTAACTGCTAGTAAATCACAAGCAACTTCAATGAGTGAATTCGGACGAGATAAAGTATCTCCTAATACTCCAACTTGACACATATCAACTTCTACATCGTCTGGCCAAATGATAGAATAGTCATGCTCGAGTGTTACCGAAATTGTTTGCGTGCAAGTCGTTGCGTTACCTTGACTGTCGGTGATGGTAAATGTTCTTGAGATTGTACCTGCGCCACAGCTATTGGTAGCATCGGCAATGGTAAGCGTTGTAGTTACGGGACATGCATCCACGACAACTGGCGCATCGAAATCGGTGTTTGCAAGATCAGTATATTGATTAATCAACGCTAGGTCAGTACAAACAATTGATCGATTTAGAGCATCGAGAAGCTTTTGTGGAGCTAATTTATCTTCGATCATTACCTCTACCATACAATCGTTGAAACGACCGAAAAGGTCTCCTCCAATAGCCATGCGAGAAGGTTCGACGGGGCCATCTCCTGGGTCTACGTCGAATACGCGCAGAATAACCATGTTATTATTCGTTGCGATATCGGCACAACAGAAGAGTGCTTCATCATCGAAAAATACGGCGCCTGCAATTGTCTCAAGGGTGCTGTTGACATTTGCGTTCGAACAAGCTGAAGGTAATCCTGTAAGTTCATCCATGCGGATAACTTTGAAGAATACTTCTGAGCTACAAAGATCAAAAGATCCATCATCAAGCAGGATTGCAGGAAGTGCAGTTGCACTTGTATTGGTAATCGAAAGATTAGTAAACTCATCACAGACAGCCACTGGAGGCGTGTTGTCAGCTACTGTAACCAAGAGGTCGGCTGTAGCAACATTCCCACAGCTGTCCATGACCGTATAGGTAACCGTGTTATCTCCTAATCCAAGGAACGGTGATGGGATTTCATACCCAATAATAACTCCGTTTACAAAAAGCGGAGTCGCTTCTCCTACTGAAGTAATAACGCTCAGTGATTGAGCATCTACTCCAGAGCAGTTATCAGATAAGGTTGGAACGGGTAGTAAGCCTGAAGAAGTACAAGTGTTACTACCTCCCGAGCTAGCTACGTTGGCTTCAATAGTAACACTTGCAGGAAGACCAATTACTGGATCTACCATGTCGGTGACTTGGATTGTTTGGGTAGCGCTTGTCACCATTGCGGCTACACAATTATTGAAGACCGTCCATGTTCGCAGGATCTTAAAGCGTCCATTGGTGCTTCCACATTCTTGCAAAATTTCATCTTCGAAGCTAACTACGAAATTGCACGTGCCTCGTCCGGTAGACTCGTCAAAAACATTAGGCGTTCCTGCACCGGAAGCCGTTGGGTCAATGATAGAGTTATCAGCTGCGAACTCTTCACAGGAGAAGGTAGTGTCGGCAGGGAACGTTGGCTCCACTTGCTTTACTATGATAGTCTGTACGAATGGATCTGAGGTATTACCAGATGCGTCCGTTGCAGTAGTAGTTCTAGTGATTTGCAAGAATTCACCATTCATTCCGCAAGGGTCAATATTTTCACTAACTGAAGTAGTTGCTACGGTAAGACCTGAAGTTGTGGTCCCACAATTGTCCATAATGACAGGTTGGTTTACCGAAGAAACATCTTCCAAACAAGTAACCATAAAGGCATCAATTCCAGTCACTTCTGGAGCTACTTTATCCTCAATAAGGATTGAACCCGAACAAGAATTTGGATTTGGTTGTGTTGTGGTAAGTGTGTAGGTAAGTACCTGTCCTAGAAATAGACTTAGGTCTACCTCTAGAATATCAATAGTTGCAGGATCATTATCATTATCTGAAACTGCGATAAGTGATCCATTAGGTGCAGAAAGAGAAATTCGGAAAAAGCCTTCTAGAGGAGCTCCCGGACCAAAGCAAGCTTCGTCTTCGCCCTCTAATAAGGTTGTAGGATCGATTACACCTTCGCAAGTGTTCGGATCTGTATCTACAGATAATTGCAATGCAGTATTACAGGTCAAAGAACCTGAAACAGAGGCAAAGCAATCGCTTAGTGTAACAGGCATCGAGCTTGCCTCCACAAGTACGCTACCGCCACCAGCAGCGCTGTTTGACATAATGGATGCGGTATTTGAGAGATCACTTGAAACTTCGTCAACATTCAATTCTACTTGAATGGTGATCGTGAAGGAGTCGCTAGCTGCAAGAGATTGGCTTGCAGCTAAAAGATTGACATTGCTGCCATAATAAGAGTTATTCGTCGTTAAAGAGTTGCTAACTGGTTGCTGAGTAATGGTAACAACTGGTGCCGTAGATTGAACGAATGCAGCTCCGAGTTGAGTGACAATATCGTCGATAAGTTCTAGGTCAAATAGTTCTGCCGTACCGATATTGCTAACCTTCAACTCAAATGTCGTCAATACATTTCCGTTTACCGCTGGGGCATAGTCGCTAATCGTTTTGGTAATTTCTAGATCTGGGAATACTACCTCAGCACACGCGTGATCTTCAATGCATGGCATATCAGCAACAAATTGAGGCAATTCTGCCCCTGCGGGCATAATCGTAATTGGTGGAAGACCTCCATTTCCCCCTGGATCTGTTGTGCCTCCTGGCCCACCGGTATTCGGTGTTGTTGCAACAGTCCCCATGCGAATTCCATCGTACATGTTCGGCGAACAGTCAACGGCTTGAGGGGATACTCCGTCTCCTTCAAACTTATAGTATGCAACGAGATCGAGAGCTGCTCCAAAGAGCTCACTTTCTTGACTTACCATGATTTGGCTTGCTGTTCTAGGTCCAGCCCAAAGGCGAACATCTGCAAGGTTACCATTGAAAAAATCTGAAGTGTTGTTTCCGTCAAAGTCTTGTCCGAGACTTAAGCGGTCGTTTGCCGCGAAAGTGGTTATGCTAGTATGAGTTCCGTCAAGCACTCCATCTATAAACAGACTTCCTGTGTCGTTTTCACGAGAATAGGCTATGTGGTGCCATTCATTATCGCCAACGTTCGCTGTTGACGTATATTCAAAGCCGCCATCTTCATCAAGAATTGTTACGTGTCCTGGAAAAGGAATACTTGACCCATTCAAGATGAGCAAAAATTTATTATCACCAGGTGCTGGAGCGTTATGAGAAAACATCATTGAACGAGGACCTGAGACGTCTGCCACATCTGCTTTCATCCAAAACTCTACCGCAAAATCACTTAAACCATCAAGTCCAGCGAGTGCAGCATCGATATTGAGATAGTCATCATTACCATCGAACGATAACGAATTACCAATCGCATTTCCTGCTGAACATTGGAAAAAGCAATCATTAGAGACAACTCTCATCGAAGAACTACAGCAACCAGTAGCTAAGTTGTTATCGATGTTAGCTATTGTTGGGTTTGTCGCTAGTAGCAATGGAGCAACAAATACGCATTCATCAAGATTTGTATTTTGCTCAATTGTCACTGTCGACAAAGAAGTAATCCCATCAAATCCAGGTAGATTTATTAAAGATGGATTTTGTCTGATATCAATGTCTCCAGCAGTCTCAAGACCAGCAAACCCAGTAATGGATGTGATATTTGGATTAAGACGAATTAATACATCATTTACAGAGCTTAAGGAATTCAATAGGTTTAACTCTGTCACACCATTCAGAAACTCAAGCGTCACATTATTGACAGATAAAAGATTATCTAAGGCTGAGAAGTCGGTAATGCCAGGCAAGAAAGAAAGCACCAAATTTCCTCCGATTGACTCGAGATTTTCTAATCCTGACAGGCTAGAAAGATTATTGATATTCCTAATGGTTAAGTCCCCACTTATAGATTGTAGTTCTGAGAGTCCAGCTACGTTTGTTATTTGATTCAGTGATTCAATCGTCAAATCACCATTCACTATAGATGTGCAATTAAAGGCATCTACAGAGGCTTGAGTATTTAAAACAAAATCACCTGTACACGTTTGAGCTTTCACTCCTACACTAATAGTGATAAATATCAAAAAGAAAAAGGCAATGATGTTTCTCATTTACGGGATTTTCAAGAAAAAAAGGGGATTAAATGAAATGTGTGCTACCTCTGTAAACACTGAGGCTCCCGACGATACAACTACATAAAGCTATAGTTGAAATCAAGGAAAAGTATGTTCTTTTTACTTTACGCTTCCGCCACCACAGCATTTTGCGCGCACGAGAGGTGGTGCAAAAAACGTTCCTAAATAACGGATTTTTTATAATATATATTTAATTGATAAAGATGCTATTAATCTACAAATCCGAAGCACTACTAGTATGCTACAGCTGTAGCTTTTTTCTAATCTCTGATGTGTACCTAAAAAACGGGCCTTCACCAAAAGGTGAAAGCCCGTCCATTCAGTAAAGATTATAAGTTGCTTAAAGCTTTAATATAATCCCATGAATTATAGCGTATTTAAAATACGCTTACTTGATCACTACCATCTTGCGGGTTGCAGTGAAGTCACCAGCTGTGAGTGTGTAGTTCAACAAGCCTGCAGATGGAAGCTCGCCTGCTGCGATATCCACCTGTGAACGACCTGCGTCAAACTGTCCACCCGTACGCCATACTACCTTGCCCGTTACATCTGTAACAGTCAATGTCGCAGCTCCTGCCTCCGCTAGCGTAAAGCCAATCTGAGTAGTTCCTGCAAATGGGTTCGGACGGTTCTGCTCAAGTGCATTGCCTGCACCTGATACCGTGCCACCGAAGCGGATCGCTACTGACTTAGCGCCTTCAACTCCGTATGCCTCTGCTGTAGTTACACTACTGCCTGCTGACATTACTTCGCTCAACGCTACTCCATCACGAAGTGCACGCACCTCTAGAGAGAACAACTCACCTTCCATTGATCCGTTGTGACTCATTGTCAACTTACCTTCTGACAATAGGTGCTTACCGAAGTCCGCAGCGTTGTGCGCTCCTCCGTTAACTCCTACTACTTCGAGTGCAGTTGCATCCCACTCAAGAGTGAGCTGGTAACCTAGAGCTACCTCTGATGCATTGAAGCTTACTACCTGAGTCTCCCCGGCAGCGAGTACAGCATCATTTGCAACTAGGGCAAACTCGCCTACGAGTGTACGTGGAGCAAGTGCTTGACGGCTGTTAGCCTGAGCTGTACCGTTAACATCACCTGTCTTAACTGCTACGAAGTCCGCAGCAACCTGACCTTGTACATCGTTGAAGTTTACTACCTCTGATGCGTTGTTGTTCGCATTGAAGAATCTCCATGAAGTGTTTCCGCGGAAGTTCTGGTCAAGACCTAGAATTACGCGACGGATAACTGTCATATCGAATGCAGATACACTACCGTTTGCGTTCGCGTCAGCTGCAGTGAGCTGTGAGAACGTTGTAAGATCAGTAACACCTAAGATGTGCTGACCGATCAAGTAGAGATCGTAAGTAGTTACACCGTTCGCTGGATCGCTGTCTAGCAACGCGCTTACTGTGTAGTCTCCTCCTGCAGTAACATCAAATCCTGTAACTCCGCTTACGTTCGTAGTTGCGTTCATCGTAGCGCCTCCGCTTACGTTTACAGCAGCTCCTTGAACGCCCATGCCACCTGAAGTGGTGAGGCTAGCAGCGATACGTGGCTGAGTCGTAGTTCCACATGCACCCAAGTTGTCCTGGATGATGATGTCGATGTCTACGAAGTCTTGGTTACCTGATGCATCAGTTACCCAAAGCTGTGCTGGGTTAGTTCCCAAGTCTGCACATGTGAATGTACGACCTGAGTCTGCTACGTTCGCTGAGAATGAAAGCTTAACAGCTCCACAATCATCGAATGAACCATTGTCAACATCACTTGCCCATACGTCTACCATTCCAGTAGCCATTAGGTCAATCGTGATGAAAGAAATCGCATATGGAGTTGGCTCCTTGCAATCTTCTGCAGTGAATGGTACGTAGTACTCAGCTGCGTTTCCACAAAGGTCAGTTGCTGATACAACGAATACGTGATCACCTAGTGGGTACGTACCAGTGATGGTGAATGTACCTGACTGAGCAACACTTGATGTGCTACCTGCTGGTGAACTGAGTGTTCCAGCGAATGGATCGTTAGCGAATGAAGTTCCTGCTGCAAGCTCTGCTGCTGAAATCTGTCCGTCACCGTTAGCATCACCAGTGAAGGCAACTAGACGGTAAGTTGGAGGTGTAAGACCACCACAGTTGTCAGTAAGCTCGAAGTCTACAGAAATAGACTGACCACAACCTAGACCGTTAACATCTGCAACAACGTTAGCTGCTTCACATGGTGCCTGAGTGATGGTTCCTAGCTCTGGATCTTCCTCGTCGTATACCTTGATCTGCTGGATGTATCCCCAGCGTCCTACTGATACAAGGCTAGATGGTGAGAAGTTGATCTGAACATCCTGTGCTCCTGCTGTAGATACTACAACATCAAGACGTGGTCCTTGAGTAGTGAAGGTTGGGTTACCAATCTGTACTGCTGCTGAAACGCCGTCCCACTCACACCAGTTGATTACGTCATACGTACGAAGAATCTTGTAGCAAGCATCATCGTTAGTAGCAAAACGCTGGTCAACATAGCTTACTGCGAGAAGATCGCAAGCATCTTCGATCAAACTGTTTGGACGAGAAAGAGTATCACCTAGTACACCTGCTGTACACATGTTACGATCTTCGTCACGTGGCCATAGGATAGAGTAATCGTGCTCAAGAAGAGACGTGATACGCTGCTCACAAAG
>CALDUE010000118.1 GCA_937923485.1 uncultured Saprospiraceae bacterium | reverse complement strand
GGGCACAACCGCTACCCAGACCCGATGCATCGCCCATTGCGCGAAGCACTCTCTAAGAGTTATGGCATTGCGCCCGAACGGATTTTTATCGGCAACGGATCAAGTGAAGCGATAGACCTCCTCATGCGCCTTGTCTGCCGTCCAGGCATGGATCGTATCGTGCAACTTCCACCAACGTTTGGCCTCTATCAAGTCGATGCAGACCTCAACGATCTTGAGGTGCTCAACATTCCACTCGACGATGATATGCAGCCCGTCGTGTCGGAGGTTTTGGCGAAAGCTGAAGCAGGAAAAGACCGCATTCTCTTCCTTTGTACACCCAACAATCCAGTAGGTAACGACTACAAGCAAGAGTCAGTAATGGAGCTCGTCGAGGAGTTTCCAGGCATCGTTGTCATCGACCAAGCCTACATCGAATTTTCGGACGTTCCTTCCTACCGTCACCTCATCGAAACAAACCCGCACGTGGTCGTGATGGAGACGATGAGTAAAGCCTACGGACTTGCAGGAAGCAGGGTAGGCGTAGCCTTCGGAGATCCCGAATTGATCCAGTGGCTTAACAATATCAAGCCTCCATATAACGTCCCTGTTGAAAGTGCAGAGGCTGCGTTAAAAGCTGTAAATGAGCGCGAAACCCGTGTCGCTGAGCAGATTGCCTTGATGCTTTCTGAGCGTGATCGCCTTTTGGCAGCTTTCGCCAAAACCAATTACTGGACGAGAGTATACCCGACCAATTCGAACTTTATTTTGGTCTCTCATCCAGACTGTAACGCTCTCTATACTCACCTCTGCGACAGAGGAGTAATCGTGCGCAACCAGACAGGCAAATTTGGAAGTGGCCACCTACGCATTAGCGTTGGACAGCCGAATGAAAATGATGCGTTGCTTGAAGGGTTGGATACCTTTTTCAAAGCTGCTTAGTAAAATTGGTAGTTGATAATTGACAATTGATAATGTTCGTGACGGCCTTAGGGGCGCGAGAAACACTTTCGAAGCACGTTTATTTAACGAACAGCATAATCCAAAAACTGCAAGGCTCCGCTCTGGCACCTGGGACTGGATATTCGAACAGTAATAGCCTGGGGTCGAACGCGGAAAATAGTAGGCCTTGACCCGTCAGATCAGTCGAAAAACTGATGCAAAGGGGAATATTCAAGCCTACCTTCAAACGATTGATTAGCGGTAGATCTGAGGGTTCGGCGATATCTCCAAGCACAATACCTTGCACCCGTGCAAGCACCCCCAATTCACCCCATTGATCATGTCGATCTGCCGACCCCCGATCGCCATGAACTCAGCAACGGTGCCCAGCTGTATGTCATCCATGCAGATGTACAACCCGTCATCAAACTCGAGGTGCTTTTTGAAGCAGGACGCTGGCAAGAACACCGCGTGAGCGTTGCTCAGGCGACCAACGTACTCTGGCGAGAGGGGACCGAACAAATTACTGGCGCAGCCGCCGCCGAACGCATCGACTTCTACGGCGCAACTCTACAAGGACACAACTCTCTCGATCATACAGGTTTTACCCTCTATGTACTCGAAAAATTCCTGCCCCAAGTTTTACCGCTCGTCTTCGACCTTGTACTCGCTCCTTCGTTTCCGAAAAAAGAAATGGATACGTTTATCGAGCGCGCGATCGCACAGCTACGCATCAATGCCGACAAGCCCGACGTTCAAGGCTATCGGCTTTTGACAGAAGCTATTTTTGGTCGCAGTCACCCCTACGGTTACAACAGTACGGAGGCTGGACTTCGCAACTTGACAAGAGTTGATTTACAGCGCCACCATGCGTTGCATTTTCTTGGAGAGAATACCATGGCCTTCGCCGCAGGTAACATCTCTGCAGACTCGCGGACGCTCATCATCGAGCAACTAGAACGTTTACCCAAAGGCGGGACGCGTCCTCAGGATCGAAACTTAGCACCACTAAAAGAAAAGAAGATACAGCATACGCTACCACACAGTTTGCAAAGTGCTATCCGTCTCGGTCGCAATTTCGGACGACGCGAGCATCCAGATTTTGCAGGAATGTTTGTGCTCAACACCATCCTCGGAGGCTACTTTGGAAGTCGTCTCATGACCGAGCTTCGCGAAGAGCGCGGACTGACCTACAACATCTATTCGAGTGTAGACACAATGCGATATGGTGGCTACATCTACCTCAGCGCGGAAGTAGCAAAGGGCCAAGAAGAAGAAGCAATCAAGGCGATTTACGATGAACTTGAGCGACTCCAAAACGAGCTCATTGAGGAGGATGAACTCGAAATGGTGCGCGCTTATCTTATGGGTAGCTTCCTCGCGATGGTCGACGGTCCGTTCAACACGGCCGAGACGATTCGCACCCTCGTAAGTGAAAATACAGCCCTACCCCATTTTGAGCGCTTGGTCGAAACGACCCGCACAATTACGGCCGTAGAACTTCGAAGCCTAGCCCAGAAATGGTTAAGTCCAGAAGATTTTACGATGGTTGTGGTTGGACCGGAAGCCTAGGATTATCAAGCTCTCTTTATAATTACCTGTCCACCACCCGCCTCATATTCATCGATAAAATCGTTGAGGTTTTTGCGCACGGAGTGATCGATCAATTTCGTCTGACTTGCATTGATCACCAGACGTCTTCCCATAGGAATGCTCTCCAGCACTTTTGAAAGTTTTACGAAAGTCGAGAAGCAAGCAACCTCTCCTAAGCCGAGGTGAATTTCTCCTTTGTTGTCTTTGATCGTAGCACCACTCTTAAACAGTGTTTTTAAGGGCGCTCCATTAAGTAAGTGAAGCCCTGCTTCGACCAGCATTCCAGCCATGATTCCAAAGAGAAGGTCATGCGTCAGTGTGACTGTAACCGTTACGAGGAATACCAAAAGTTGCGATTTTCCAACCTGATAGGCCTCTACAAAAACGCGAGGATGCGACAGTTTTATGCCTACAGCAATGAGCATAGCAGCGAGCGCCGCATTCGGAATAAGTTCAAGTACAGAATATGCTAGCAAGGCTGCAATGAGTAGGAAGAGTCCGTGAAAGAAATTCGCCCAACGCGTCTGGGCACCGCTCGCCACATTGGCCGATGAGCGCGCAACTTCCGAGATCATTGGTAATCCTCCGAGTAAGCCCGCTAGGGTATTGGCAATGCCAATCGCAACAAGATCCTTGTTCGGGTCGGACTTCCGTTTGTGCGGATCAACAGCATCAATCGCCTTGACCGTAAGTAAGCTCTCGACGCTTCCAACCACAGCGATCAGCAAGGTGTATTTTATAAAGACCGCGAGCATTGATGTACCACCGAAAGATACGTTGAGGCCGATTTGATCTAGCAGCTTTCCTGCCTTGAGTAGCGTGTAATCTGGAGCAGTTGAGGTGAGGCCGAAGTATAGCGATGCTGGAATCGCAAGTAGTAGTACGAGTAGTGGAGCAGGTAGTCCAGCAACGATTGCGAGGAGCCTCGATCCAGTGCGGGACTTCCGTTCAAACTCCTTAGCAACCACCGGCCAGAGCAGCATCAATCCCAGACTCACTGCGCCAATCAGCGCAATGGTTGGATCGAACGTTTTGAGATACGCTGGCAGACTGACTAAAAGCGAGATTGGGTCTTTCCCAGCATACACTTCAGGTGGTACATTTAGTAGTACAGGAAGCTGTTTGGCGATGATGATTAAGCCAATCGCCGCCAACATTCCGTGTACCGTAGCTAGCGGGAAAAAGTTAATCATTCGACCCCACTTAAGCAGCCCAAAACCTATTTGCAAAAGGCCTGCAACTACGAGTACGCCGAGGGTCAATCTCCAGCCCATTTCACCACCACCAAAGGCCGCGACACAGCCAGCTATGATTACGATCAGTCCGGCTGCTGGACCTTTTATCGTCAACCTTGAACCTGCGAAAAACGTAGCCACCAAACCTCCAATAATGGCGGTCACCAAGCCCATACTTGCTGGAAAGCCAGATGCCTTCGCGATACCCAAACTTAAGGGCAAGGCCAGTAAAAAAGCTACGAATCCTGCTGAAAGATCAGCGCTTAGGTTTTGGCGAAAGCCTAAAAACCCATCTTGAGGAATGTTGGATTGACGCATACGCTGATGGTCAACGGAGAAACTGATTTACACCTCCATTGTGGCCGCAAGGTCTGCATTATAGGTCATGATAGTTTATTAATACTTTTTACAAATAACATAACTTTTGCTTATGACCTGCTATGGCTGCGAACCGTCAGATCGAGCCGAATACTCTTAATAATAGATGTCTTCAAATATTACAAGACCCTTGAGTAAACTACCTAGAACCGTCAGATCGAGCCTAATACTCTTAATCTTAGATGTCCTCAAACATCACAAGACTCTTGAGTAAACTAGTAGATCTGACGGTTCTACAGTAAAAAAAGCGATTGCGTAGCAAAGCGTTTTTACCCTACGGCTTAAAATGCTTCCACCCCTGCGCGGGAATCTCATGCAAATTCCCACCCTTAGTATTCAATTTCAAACCGTCGGCTGCAGGTACAATCTCCCCAGCGATATAAATATCAGGTAGGTACTTCACCTTGTCTACGTCTTTGGCATCGATGGTAAAGAGCAGCTCGTAATCTTCGCCACCACTGAGGGCACAAGTGATTGGATCAAGTTTAAAATCGAGCGCTTTAAGCTGAGCATCTGGGTGTATCGGAACGCCACTTTCTTCGATGAGCGCACCCACACCACTCTGCTTGCAGATGTGATAGAGCTCAGAGGCAAGGCCGTCGGAGATATCAATCATACTTGTCGGAACGAGTCCTACCCGAGCGAAAGAAGCGATGATGTCTTTACGCGCTTCTGGTTTG
>CALDUE010000117.1 GCA_937923485.1 uncultured Saprospiraceae bacterium | reverse complement strand
TGTGCTAGCTCCAGAAACATCTTCGATTGCACCACCTGCACGACTCGCACTGTTACCTGTGAAGCTAGAACGTACAAGGCGTAGCATGCCACCGTCTGTGTTGATGATTGCACCACCTGATCCACTTGCACCAGTTGCTGAGTTATTGTTGAACTCGCAGTTCTGTGCATATAATGTACCACCAGATACAGCAATTGCACCACCACCTTGAGTGGCCATGTCGCCCGTAGCTACGTTGTCGCTAAAGGTCGAGTTAAAGATTCTCAAGTCTGTGTTGATAGACATGATCGCTCCACCTGAAACAGCAGTGTTGCCCGAAAACGTCATGTTTGAGAGGCTAACAGATCCTGCATTGTCAAAAATAATTTGAGCTTGGACACTAGTCCTACTACTTGCGTTTCCGACAATAGTTACTGGTTGAGATATTACCAAAGGAGTATTTAAAATTATCATACTTCCATTAAGGTCGTTCGAGATAATAATTTCTTCACCTGCGGCTGAAGTACTGATAGCTTCTCTTAAAGATCCAGGCCCTGAATCAGCTGCGGTAAGTACTGTTTGTTGGGCATAAGACACCGAAGACCATGCGATTATGGCGATCAGTGAAAGTAGGTTGTAATTGAATTTCATGTTTTGTGGGTTGGGTTACTACCCTAGTATGTCTTTTATTTCGAGGGTGTTCATTAATTATAGATTAAGATCAATAAACTGCGAATTCTGTACCTTTATACCAATTAATTGGTAAGAATTTCGCGCATGTTTTAATTTTGTGATTTGTTCGCGATTGTATTGAAATTTAATCCTCTTAGTGTCAAGTGTTCCCTTTTTATTTATCTTCCAGATGAAAAAAGAGCTAATATGTCTAGTTGGTCCTATCATCTTCTTTTAGCTGCAGTTTGCGTACTGCTTCTATCCTGCGCGTCTGACGCAACATCAACACTGTCCAACGAGACTCCCATCAAAGAGATGTCTTTCACGCAACGTCAAGTCGTCGATTCTGCTCACTATTGGTGGGCACTTACCCACGGCGATGTGAATGGAGACAGTATCGAGGATATCGTCTTTATCGATGGAAACAATGACGCGAGCGGATACCTTGGGTATAAGGTGGGTCAGCTCACAGATTCGATTTGGAAGAATATGGTGATCGCACAAACTCCTCCAGATGGTGGTGGATTTGCATCGGGTGATTTGGAGGCGGCCGACATGGACGGGGACGGTGATATCGACGTACTCGCTGTCCGCCACCCTGGTGAATGGATGGACGCAGCAGCCCCTGCTGAAGTCTTTTGGTATGAAAATCCTGGCAATGAAACCGATTCATGGACGCCACACGTGATTGGTGACGCCTTGGGGGCGGTAAAAGACATGAGCATCGGGGATTTTAACAACGATGGGCTTGGCGATCTCGCCGTAATGACTTTCAACGAGCATAACGTGCGTATGCACAGGCAGAACCCAGATGGTAGTTTTACGATGGTCGCAGAGTTCACCGAACCAGGCATCCATGAAGGTATGGACATTGGCGACCTAGATGGTGATGGTGACCTAGACGTGGCAGCAAATGGATACATCTTTTCCAATCCTGGTGGGGACTTAACAGGGGAGTGGATCGTCAGTAGCATTGACGATCGTTGGCACAACCAGACCTATCATAAAGACAGTTGGTCCATCAATGCCACCAAAACATTCATTACAGATATAGATGGAGACGGCTCCAACGAAGTTTTCATGGCCCACAGTGAAAATGCAGGGTACCCGCTGGCCTACTATACTCGCCAAGAAGACGGGGCATGGAAACCTACAATAGTGTTAGACTCAATTCCGGCTGCACACACTTTAATGGTCTTCGACATGGACCTTGATGGAGACAAGGATATCGTTACAGGAGTAAATCGTGCTAGAGCTGTAAGTCTGGAGAGAGGACTCACAGAATTTCCCATCTATGTACTCCGTAATGATGGTGATAACATGTCTTTCACTACGACTACCATCGGCACTGGAGGTATCTATAATGGACGAGTTACCGACTACGACGGAGATGGTGACATGGATATCATTCGATATCCAGATCATGAGGCCAAGAAGCTTTTCATCTTGGTGAACGAAACCAAGTAAGAATACCATCCATCTCCTGAGTTCTTCCAAACGATTGTTATGTCTTGCAAATATCTCTCAGCTTCAGACCTTTTTCTAGTGCTTTGTCTCTCGTTCACTATAGCTAGTTGTGAAACCAACCGTACGAGTAATAAATCGCAAGACCCAAAGCAACCTGCTGCCAAGGCCCTTCCGATCAATAACTTTACCTACATTCAAATCGACTCCGCAAAGGCAAAGTGGGGCGACTTTGATGAGCCTGAATGGTTGCGCTACTTTGGCCTTGCAATGGGTGATGTAAATGGTGACGGGCGTGCGGACCTTGTCTCTGGGCGCAACGCATACCTCAATCCTGGAGGCGATTTATCCCAACCTTGGATTAAAGAGGATTTGGGTATGAATGTCGATGGCAACCTCGTGCTCGGTGAAGGTGCCAATAGCTACATCTTGGGTGAAGCCCTTCCTGATGTCGTTCGTTTTCGCAGAGGTGCAAGTGGCAACTATGCGCAAGACATTGTAGCGCACGTTCCACCAACTGGTCATCACAATGGCCAAGGATATCGAGCTGCCGACCTCACAGGGAACAGTGAAAAGGAAATCATCTATGCATCACTCGGCGGACTTTACGTCATTACGCCAACGGACTCCCAAAACTGGAAAGTAGATCTCGTTGCTGTTGATGCGAGTGATGAGGGGTTTGCGGTAGAGGACATGGACAACGACGGCGATCTCGATCTCGTCGCTGGGTATAGAGCACCAGGAGTCGACGCCGAAGTTCCTACCTACGTGAGTTGGTACGAAAACAATGGCACGCTGACCTCTCCATGGACGCGTCACGAAGTGGGCCGAACCATCAATGCAACAGATAGAGTAGAGGCGGCTGACTTCAATGGAGACGGCCGAGCAGATGTGGCTGTTTCTGAAGAGCGATACCCTGGCCTTGAACCAGACGCCAACCTCTGGGTCTTTACACAAACCGATACTGGCTTTACACGCGAGTCGATCGTGAAACAATTCTCCATGAATAACCTGCACGCCGTCGACATAGATCACGATGGTGATGTAGACCTCCTCACCAGTGAACATAAAGGCGATCGCCTTGCCTTACAGGCTTGGGTAAACGATGGCAAAGGTGGTTTTAGCGAAAGCGAAATAGATAATGGCAAAGAGAATCACCTTGGCGCTCGGGCTTTTGATATAGATGGTGACGGCGATCTAGACATTCTTGGCATTGGCTGGGACCAACACAACTTCGTCCATTTGTGGCGCAACGATGCAATCAAATGAAAATGTCTACTTCCATTGTGCAAGCCCTCGGCGTCTGTCTACTTGTTTCGTGTGGAACAGCAGACACCTCAACGCCAAATGAAGTCATCTGGC
Organism: uncultured Saprospiraceae bacterium; assembly: GCA_937923485.1. Classification (GTDB taxonomy): domain Bacteria; phylum Bacteroidota; class Bacteroidia; order Chitinophagales; family Saprospiraceae; genus CALDTK01. The sequence continues at coordinate 4,992 of CALDUE010000117.1, read as the reverse complement.
CCAAAATTGCCACTGCAACCGTAGCGATCGAGGATCATTTGGATCGGACTCATTTTCGAATCACCACAAGCTCGGCGACCTACTTACTCGACTCCGCTTCAGGCGGCTTGAGCGGTATGATTGATGCAGATGGTAACGATTGGGTTGCATTCAAACCTGAACCTTGGGGTGAGTATCCAGCAAGCGCGTCAGCAGCCTATCGAGGGATTCCTAACCTTGTTTTTAGAGGACAATTTGACGGAGCTGGGCACCCTGGGCATAAGTGTGTGGTAAGTGAGATTGTAGGGTCGAATCAAATCTTGTGTTATACGCCAGAAGGCCCGTGGGCATGGACATGGAGCTTCACGCCAAAACATGCTCAACTCGATGTACACGATGTGAGTGATACCTCCGCCTACTGGTTTATGTATGAGGGTCCGGTAGGTGGCAACTATCAACCAAAGCAAACCTACTTCGCGACCAATTCGAGCGTTCCAGCCTACGCTCAATTAGACCATTACAAAGGTGGAGAACAGGTCGCCATGAGAGATTGGTATTATTTCGGAAACGACGAGGTTGATCGTACCCTTTTTATAGCGCAGGCCACCACCGATAGCTTAGTGGATCACTACTCACTTCTCGGTCATGACACCATTGGAATCAACTCAGCAGATGGTATGGTGGTTGCCGGGTTTGGTCGGGCGCCACATGCAACACCTCTGCTTCGTTCCCCCAATCGATTTTACATCGGTTTTAGTGAAGGAGATGGGATTAGCGCAGCTGCCTATGCGCAGAAATCCCGTGAAATAGAGTCGATAGTGATTAGGGACTGATTGATAAGTTTTTGTCAAAACTCTTACTATCCCAGCGCCACGCAACGAACACTCCTATATTACGTTACTAACAGTACCCTGTAGCGAATACCTTGTTGCAGGTCATCTACGCAGCTATGCCACAACTCGATGCTTATTCCGCTTTGATCCAGCGGCTCGATCAGTTTATCAGGAAGTACTACCTCAATCAAATGATTCGGGGAACGCTTTATACCCTTGCCCTCGTCGGCTTGGCCTTTCTGGCCATCAACCTGCTTGAAGGCAATTTCTATTTCGAACGAACAGGGCGAAAGGCCTTGTTTTACGGCTTCGTAGGTCTATCCGTACTCAGCGCTGGTATTTGGATACTACTACCCGCAGCGCACTACTTCCGTCTAGGAAGTGTGATCTCGCACGAAAAAGCGGCCTCCATTATTGGGAACCACTTTGGTAACGTACAAGACAAACTGCTTAATCTGCTACAGCTCGGCGAACGGGCACAAACCGAAGAGTCTGATCTACTCTTGGCCGGCATTGAGCAAAAGAGTTCTGAGTTACAGCCTGTTCCATTTCGTAAAGCAATCGACCTCGGAGAGAACAAAAAGTACCTACGCTATGCGCTACCTCCGATGCTATTGCTCTTGGTTCTGCTTATTGCGGCACCAACCTTAATCACGGATTCTACCTCTAGGATCGTACGCAACAACGAAGATTTTGAGCGCCCAGCGCCGTTCACATTTGTTTTGCCGGAAGGTGATCTCTCGGTAGTTCAGTTCGAAGATTTCCCGCTTACAGTTCAGGCCGAAGGCCCTTTGGTTCCTGCCGAAGCGTACATTAGCATCGACGGCAACAGCTATCGCATGCGCCCTGAAGGCGGAGGTCGATTCAGCTATAATTTCCAAAACGTAGCCGAGGATCTTGACTTTAATTTCATCAGTGGAGATGTATCGAGCCTGGAGCATACACTCGGCGTCGTTAAGAAGCCAAACCTGCTAGGTTTTAGCGTGCAGCTTGATTATCCAGGCTACACTGGTCGACGAGATGAGACACTCGACAATCTCGGAGACTTAACTATCCCGCAAGGAACACGTATCCGCTGGACTTTCGAAGCTGATCAGACCGACGAAGTTGAATTGCGTTTTGGCGAAAGCTTAGACACCGCATCTCGTGAAGGAAGACAAATTTTCCTTTATAACCGCCGTGCAAATCGCTCAATGCCATACACGGTTATCAGCGGAAATGAGGCTTTACCTCGAGCTGACTCTGTACGCTATGGCATCACCGTTATTCCTGATCGTAATCCGCGCATCTCTGCGGAGACTTTCCGTGATTCGAGTCAACGCAACGTACTCTTTTTCGCTGGTGAAGCTAGCGATGACTACGGTCTAAGTGCGCTACGTTTCGTGTATACCCGCACGAATGCGAAAGGAGCTACAAGTACCGAGCAAGTTGATTTAGGTAAGCCTTCCGGCAAAACCAGCACTTTCGAGTACACCTTCGATATGCTTGAGCTTGCGCTAAAACCTGGAGAAGAGATTTCGTACTATTTCGAAACGCTCGATAATGATGGAGTCAATGGATCGAAGAGTGCACGTACTCCAGTAGAAAGCTTCCGCAAGAAAACCCTCGATGAATACGAGGAGGCGCGCGAAGAGCAAAGCGATGACATCAAGAAGAAACTCAAGGAGAGTGCCAAGGAATCGAAAGAGATTCAAGAAAAAATGAAGCAACTCCGCGAGAAATTACTTCAAGAAAAAGAAGTTGACTGGCAAGCGAAACAGGAGCTTCAAAAGTTGCTCGAAAAGCAGAAAGCACTGCAAGAGAAGATTGATCAAGCCAAGCAAGAATTTGACAAGCAGCTAGAGGAGCAAGAGGAGTTCCAGCAGCCTGACGAAGAAATTCAGGAGAAGCAAGAAAAGCTCGAAGAAATGTTCGAAGAGTTGCAAGATCCTGAGATGCAAGAACTCATGGAGAAGATCCAAGAGTTAATGGAGAAGCTTGAAAAAGATGACGCCCTCGACATGATGGAGGAGATGGAGTCTAACGAGGATGAGCAAGAGCAAAAGCTCGACCGCCTCGAGGAACTTTTCAAAAAATTAGAGCTCGAATACGACATGCAGGAAGCTGCAAAGAAGTTGGAAGAACTCGCCGAGAAGCAAGAAGAACTTGCCGAAGAATCCAAAGAGAAGAAGGACGGTGAGCAAAACGAGGAGCAGAAGGAAAAGCAGGAGGAACTCAACGAGGAGTTTGAGAAGCTGACCGAAAAGCTCGAAGACATCGAGAAGAAAAACGAAGAGCTTGAAAAGCCAGGTGAAACTGGAATTGATAAAGAGGAGCAAGAAGAGGTCAAAAAAGATCAAGAAGAAGCTGGGGAGCAGATGGAGCAGCAGCAAAACCAGCAAGCGGGTAAGAAGCAGCAAGATGCTGCTGACAAGATGAAGAAAATGGCTGGTGACATGAAAGCCGCTGCCGGTGGAGCTCAACAGGAGCAGATGAAGGAGGATATTAAAGCCCTTCGTCAATTGCTCGAGAACCTCGTGGCTATTTCTTTCGACCAAGAGGACCTTCTCGGTTCATTTGGTAAGACTGAAGTGAATACACCTCGCTACGTGGAAGAGGTGCAACGTCAGTTCAAATTGAAGGATGACTTCCGCATAGTTGAGGATAGCCTTCAGGCATTGGCAAAGCGCATTTTCCAAATTGAGAGTTTCGTACTTGAAAAGGTAGGCGACATCAATGTGCAGCTTGATCGTGGCTTGAAAAACTTAGAGGATCGTAAGACCAACGATGCGGCAAACAATCAGCAACGCATCATGACTGATGTCAACGACCTCGCGCTCATGCTTTCCGAATCTATGGAGCAGATGCAACAGCAGATGGCGCAATCTATGCCAGGAAGCCAAAGCTGTGAAAAGCCAGGCGGTAAAAAAGGTAAGGGCAAAGGAAAAGGTCAGAGTGGCAATGTTCCTTCAGACAAGCAGAGTGAAGGCCAACAAGACCTCAAGGAGCAAATGGAGCGCGCCCTGGAAAACATGAAAAAGCGCGCTGAAGGACAAAAGCAAGGCAAAGGTGAAAAGGGTGAAAAAGGAGGTCCAGGAGGCGAAGGTGGTTCAAGTAAGGAGTTTGCCGAGATGGCACAACGCCAAGCTGAATTGCGCAAGCAATTGATGGACAAGCAGCGCAAACTTCAGGAGCAAGGCAAAGGCTCACAAGAATTGCAAGGCATTATTGATGAAATGAATAAGATGGAGGAAGACCTTGTCAATAAGCGTCTCACCAATCAAATGATCAAGCGACAAGAGCAAATCCTCACTAAGCTATTAGAAGCTGAAAAGGCGGAACGCCAGCAAGATGAGGATGAAAAGCGCAAGAGTGAAACGGCCCAACGGATTGAGCGTAGTCTACCTCCACAACTCGAAGAATACCTCAAGCAACGCGCGGCGCAGACAGATCTCTACCGTGAGGTGAGTCCAGAGCTACGTCCATACTATCGCCAGTTGGTAGAGCAGTACTTTGAAGAATTGAAGGGGAAGTAATTCGATTCGGTTCAACAGTCTTTAGGCTGTTTTTCTCAAAGCATTCTGAAGCATGGAGCATGATATGTTGCTGAGAAATTTTTAGGTAAGGGAACTCATTGCTATGTAACATCGTTGAGTGAGTGGCGTATACCATCGAGGAAACGGTCACCAAGGCTATTCACGGTAGCTGCTTGTCATCTTTTTTAATTCTCTCCATGTCTCAAAAAGACGTCATACTAGAACTTCCTTCAGCGCTCTCCAGCGTTGCGGAGCTAGATATGTTCGTCAATGATCTCATGAAGCGTCATGGCTTAAATGAAGATGTGCATGGCAAGCTGCTTGTTTCATTGACAGAAGCGGTTACGAATGCAATTCGCCACGGAAATCAGTTTGATTCCGAAAAGTGCGTTCGCGTTGAGGTCTATCGCGATAAGGCCGAACTAAAAGTTGTTGTTATCGATCAGGGTTGTGGTTTCGAACCCGAGAATGTCCCGGATCCAACGACACCTGAAGCACTTGAAAAAGAAGGTGGTCGAGGAGTGTTCCTTATGAAACTTCTTGCGGATAAAATTGCCTTCCTAGACGAGGGCCGTGCTGTAGAGATGTGTTACTCCTGCACTTGCATTACCAATGGTAGCTCTTCAGGGAATTCGAACATGGCTATCGCCTAAGCGTTTTTTGTG
>CALDUE010000116.1 GCA_937923485.1 uncultured Saprospiraceae bacterium | reverse complement strand
ATCATGGATGGAAAGACCACAGCCAAAGCTTATGCACACCCCATGCTCTTCCTTTTTTTAGGTGGCTTTTTGGTGGCCAAAGCCATGGAAGTGGTCAACCTTCACAAACGAATCGCCCTGAGTATCGTCCTGAAACTGGGTGGATCGCCAAGTCGAGTATTGCTTGGATTTATTGTCGCGACAGCCGTACTCAGTGCATGGATTTCCAATACGGCCACGGCGGTCATGATGGCTCCGTTGGCGATGGCTACTGCTGCGTATCTCGGAGAGGATGAGCAAGGGAGACCGGCGGCTGTGCCTCTGCTTTTAGGAATAGCATATGCCGCTAGTCTAGGTGGACTTGCTACTCTTATCGGCACACCGACCAATGGTATTTTCTCAAGCATCGTCAGTGATCGTTACGGACTCACGTTTGGCTTCGCCGAGTGGTTGCAAATTGGCTTGCCCATAGTTCTCATTATGCTGGGGGTTCTCTACTTCTACCTGTCAAGGGTTTCAGGTTTGCACTTCCGTAAAACAGGCGACGGGCTGCAACAGGTGCGCTATGCCTTTTCCGCTTTAGGCAGTATGAGCGCTACCGAAAAGCGGGTCGCCATCGTGTTTGTCTCCATGGCCTTTGCTTGGAGTTTCCGACCGCTGTATGAGGCATGGATTCCAGTCAGCGACGCGGGAATAGCAATTTTAGGATCGGTGATTTTGTTTGCCTTGCCGGGCAACATGCCCAACGGACGCCTCATCGATTGGCCAACGGCCAGCACAGTCCCGTGGGGAGTACTTGTTCTTTTTGCTGGTGGTTTGGCTCTCGCGGCAGGTTTTAGCGAAAGCGGACTGGCTGCCTACCTTGGCAACAAACTCACGGTAATCGGTGACCTCCCGCTACCACTCGTCTTACTCATCATTGTGGCCTTCGTGAATTTCTTGACGGAAGTAACCAGCAACGTAGCGACCGCCTCGGTGCTACTCCCAGTGATTGCAGAAATGGCAGAACAAACAGAACACGACCCAATAATCCTCATGGCTGCGGCAACCCTGGCAGCGAGTTGTGCCTTTATGCTACCAGTTGCAACGGCGCCAAATGCCATCGTCTTCGGTAGTGGCGAATTGACCGTTGCGCACATGGCCAAACGCGGATTTGCCCTCAACTTGATGAGTATTGTCGTTATCACCGTCTCTATGTGGATTATGGGCTAACTACGAGGACCATACACCTGCGATGAGTTTGGTGCAACGGGTTGTAACCTGTAATACCCAACCATTTCAGTCTACTGTTTAGCTTGTGAAAAGCTTCACTATTCTTGTTGGAGAATATTGCTGGTCCATTACGCTATTAATCAGACCTTAGCGATCTAGACAAACTCACCTCGACGGCACCACCAGTGAGGTAAGTTTCGCTCAAACCAAATCACTAGAAGCTCGTCGATGTTAGAATTTGAAAAGTATTTAAACGACTTTAGTAGCACGATCAGCATTTGGTCGTTTTTGCTCAACTTGCTGATTGTCACCTTGATCGCATACATCCTGAAGTTGTTCTACATCCGCTTCGGAAGGGCAATTTCTGACCGTAGGAAGTTCTCAAATAACTTCATTCCGCTGGCCTTAGGTACGCTACTCATCATTACAGTCATCAAGTCTTCAATAGCGCTTTCGTTGGGACTCGTCGGTGCGCTTTCGATTGTTCGTTTCCGCTCGGCAATTAAGGATCCCGAAGAACTTACGATGCTCTTCATGATCATCGGTCTTGGTCTTATCGGTGGCGCGGACAAGCCCATACTCGCTTTGGTAGCCTTTGCGTTAATCCTACCTCTACTTTACTTAAACAGTCGGTTAGCGAAAACCAAAAGTGCCGTCAGTAACAAAGCATTCCTCAATATCCATACCTCCATGGATGACATCAGTGCACTCGCTACACTTATTAAACCATACACTTCTTATCTGGAATTGAAGCGCGTGGATGGTCTTAAAAGCGGTCTCAATGCCAGCTTCCTGTGTGCACTTGAAGAACCAAGTCAATTGCAACAAATTCTTTCTGCGGTACGCGCAAAGGATGCAGATGCCAAGGTCTCTTTCGTTGAGCAACCTGAACTTCTCTTATGATTCTGAAGGCCCAAAAATCAGATGGGCGCAGGGCTATTCACTGGGCTTTTCTGTTGATTCCGTTTTTAGTTGCCCTACTTTGGTTTGCCCCTGATTTTGTCAGGATGGCTGAACCTTCAGATATTAATATTTTTTGCGATGCAGAACATGTATCGGATGGAAACTTCGTAACCAACGGTCACATCGTTGGCAACGGATCAACCCAAAGTGATGAGAAAAGCTTCTCAGGCAGGTATTCTTCAAAAGTTACTCCCCAGCAGAAGTATGGGATGACGATTACTATTCCGACGCCAGCTCAGCTTACAAAATATGTGGTCTCTATTCGCAGATGGACGCAATCGCCTGAGCAAAGCGCGATCGCCGTCTCGGGAAACGAAGGAAGTAATTTCTACTTACAGACCTCAGAGACAAGTGAAAAAAATGCAGCTGGTTGGGAGACCCTCAGACTTGACTTTAATCTTCCTGATGATGGAAGTGTCACATCACTTAAGATCTTCCCCTACTCGTTTGACAAGAAATCGATTTCATATTGGGATGACCTTAGAATCGAAACCATCGACCTTAACAGCTTGGACTATGCGCAACTGCCAAGACTTCATTTCTATTTAGATAATAAGGCGGTTAAAAAATTAGGAGACAAACGAACCGCCGCACTTGAACTAGGTATCCTTAAAACCGGAGAAGACGATTGGGTAAAGGCTAAAATGACCATCGATGACGAGGAGGTTCCCACAGAAGTGAAGCTTCGTTTGAAGGGAGATTGGACGGATCACTTGGAAGGCGACTATTGGTCTTATCGTGTGCAAATGCCAACAGAGCGTTCTTGGAATCGACTGCAAACTTTCTCTTTGCAAGACCCCCTAACGCGCTCATACCTTCACGAGTGGCTTTTTCACAAGGCCCTCGAAGAGGAAGATATCATCACGCCGAGATACGGTTTTGTACTCCTGAAAGAGAACACCAAGCCGCAAGTCCTCTATGCTTATGAGGAGCATTTTGATAAACAAATCGCAGAGTATAAAGATCGCAGAGAAGGCGTCATTGTAAAGTTTTCTGAGAACGCATACTGGGATCAGCTGATTCGAAATCGCAAAGCTCAAGAAGAAGCAGGTTATCGCAACGCTTATGAAACCGCTGATATTCTTCCTTTTAAAGCTGGAAGGACAGTTAAAAATCCGAAGCTCCTTGAGCAGTACGAGCACGCGAGTAAATTGATGACCGCTTTTCGGGATAAATCAGCACCCGTTGCTGATATATTCGATATCGAAAGGTTGGCAACATTCTATGCCTTATCCGATGTATTTGACGCGATGCACGGTTCGATATGGCACAACATGCGTTTTTATTATAATCCAGTTACGCGCAAATTAGAACCCATAGGTTTTGATGGCTTCACAGAAGAAGGGCCATTAAAAACGTATAGTGGAATGTATTTCGGAGAGTTCAAATCGAGCGATGGTACAGGCCGCTGGGATGCTTTGTATTACCATCTTTTTCAAGATGAAAAGTTCAATGAACTCTACACCGCTGCGTTACTTAAATTCTCTGATGCAAATTACCTCAGTGCTCTTCAGCAAAAACACGCTGATGCCCTATATGGCCACGAGTTACAAATTAGAACCTACATCGATTCAGCTTATACTTTCGATTTAAATCCGATGCGAACGCGGAACAGACGAATCCATAATGACGTAATTCCTTATTCGCAAAATTCATTAAAGGTTTATCGCGAAAAAAATAAAAAAGGAATCACAACCTATTGGACGACAAACCACCATCCTCTACCGCTAGAAATTATTGGAGGAAGCACCAAAGATGGAGGGGAGGTTATTGAAGGAGAGCACATCTTGATTCGATCCAATCGCAAAGCGTATCCAAAAGAATTTACAGAGATCACCCTACCACAAGGTTCTAAACAAGCTTGCTTTAAGCTCCCTGGGCTTGACTCTGTTTTTTACACCGAAATCTTCAACTGGCAGCGTCCAGGACGTGATCTAGATATCCTCTATTCTAGTTCTTCAGCACCAAAGATTCCGTTGCCTGAAGAAGCCTACAGCAACGAGAATAATATCATCACCATCCGCTCAGGAACGTATCAGATCACTAGCCCACTGGTTATCCCAGAGGAGCATTCGCTTGTGGTTGAAGCTGGCACTGAAATAGACTTCATCAATAATTCTTACCTCCTTTCCTACTCTAGGCTACTTTTTCAAGGAACGAGTGAGGCGCCAATCGAATTTAACTCTAGCGATAAATCATCGCAGGGAGTTCAAGTGATTCAGGCCAAAGAGCGCTCAATCGTAACCTATACGAGGTTCAACAATTTCAATACACTCGAAGAAAACGAATGGCAACTCACAGGCGCCGTCACTTTCTACGAATCAGACGTACAGTTTGAAGCCGTTACCGTATCCAACAACAGCTGCGAGGATGCGCTCAACTTGGTTCGTTCGAAATTTGAAATAACCGGACTCAATATCAACCACACGTTCGCAGATGGTTTTGATGGCGACTTTTGTAAAGGCACCATCAATAATTCCTATTTCTACAAAACAGGTAATGACGGGCTCGACTTTTCGGGGAGTAATATCGATGTGGTTAATGTCACCTTGAATGAAATTGGAGACAAGGGAATTAGCGCAGGAGAACAAGCAACGCTTAATATATTGGACGTTAAGATTTCAAAAGCTCAGATTGGAATAGCCTCCAAAGATCTATCGGTCGTTACGGTGAAAAATACTTCCCTTACAGACTGTGCTCAAGGCTTCGCTGCATATCGAAAAAAGCCTGAATTTGGCGGAGGAACAATTACCGTTGAAAGCTATACGACTGAGAATATTGAACGCCTGACGAATCTAGACAGTGAGTCAACCATAAAGCTCCCGAACTAATGTATCGATACGAGCTCAAATATGCGATCGACCACGTGCATGCCGATGCAATTACCGCAGCTATCTTATCCCATCCCGCTTCGTTCTCAAAGGCTTTCCCCGACCGTCAGGTCAACAATATCTATTTGGACACGCTAAACTTCGACTGCTTTCATCAGAATGTTGATGGCAACGAAAACCGCAGCAAAATGAGGCTACGTTGGTACGGAGAAAGTGAGCATCCTACGCCTATTTCTACCTTAGAGATAAAACATAAAAAGGCGGAACTGGGATGGAAGGAAAATTTCGAAGTACATTCAGAAAGGCTCGATTCTAATGCTGCATTGATGGAGGCTATCCATACCGTCCGACCGAGTCCAAGTTTGCTTACTCCGGTGCTACACAATACCTATCAACGAGCCTACTATCTTTCTAGCGATCAGAAGTTTCGAGTCACTATTGATACTGAACAACGTTTCCGCATGCCCTTTGGCATCATGACGCCGCTAATGACTACACAAATTCCAGTTATTTTAGAATTAAAATACGCCGCAGAAGATGCAGCGTATGCGAGAGAGATCACGAATTACATGAAGTTCCGACAAACAAAGAATAGCAAATATGTTGCTGGTGTAGAAGCGCTTTATCTCTAAGTATTATAACCTCATCAACCTAATAGAATTTTGCTGGCCGCTGGCAGCCGCCAACTCCAAAAAACAAAGCCCACCAGCATAACTCCTCATTCAAGTTGCCCTTCTGTCTGACCATTGAGCTGCTTGTGTTCAATCAGTTGACCTTGCACATTTCGGAGTTCAAGATGCGTCAAAGCAAGGTTGTTTTTCAGACTCCATTGAATGGATCCAGTCGTTGGGTTTGGCCCTAATTCTAGACCGCCACTCCATGCTGCAGCTGTTCTGCTCACGCTATTCAAGATCAAGACCTGTTCGCAGCATTATTGATCGCAGTTCCGCACTGTGCTGATCCTTGATGAGGCAACATAATTCATATTAGAAGCAGCAGAAGGCAAAACAACGATATTCTACCTAAAACAGAGTACACCATACGTTACCTCAACTTTCAGATAACATGCTGAGCTAACTGGAAATTAGACAGTTAGCGTAATCTGACCGTCGAAATGAAAGTCCTTTAGGACTAGGCCCCAATTTTGCCCAATTCTACACCCTCAGAGTAGGCCATTGGGATGTTAGCTTTGTGCAGCGCATTTTTAATGAGGCGGTTGATCTCGTACGTCGCTTCCCAGTAATTGTCTGGCTCCACATAAGGACGTACGCTTAGGATAATGTTGTGAGAATCGTAGTTACCGATGCCTACCTCGGCGGCAGGAGTTTTTAGGACATACGGACTGTTATTCACGACCTCTAAGATGACCTCCTTGACTTGTGGGAACGAACTTTCGTACGCCATTGGAATATCCAATTCCAAGCGAATGATGCCTTTTGTGGTGAAATTGGTTACCACTCCCCCGATAATGTCCGCATTAGGAATGATGATCGTTTTCATTCCAGGACTCACCACAATAGTGCTCAAAATCTGAATCTCCTCGACTTTCCCGAAGACATCTGACGCACTGATGTAGTCTCCTACTCGAAAAGGTTTGAAGGTGAGAATGAGGATACCTGCGGCAAAATTCGAAAGACTCCCCTGCAAGGCGAAGCCGATAGCGAAAGCTCCTGCGGCAAGAATTCCAATAATTCCTGCGGTGTCGAATCCAATGAAGCCCGCAGCAACCATAAGGGCGACCCCCTTAACCACTACCGTACTCATTGAGCCGAAGAAACTGGTCAACTCGGGAGAAAGGCTTGAACGTTTGAGAGCAGCCTCAACGAGGTCATCAACTTTATTGGCGATCCAAAAGCCAATAATCACTGTGGCCAAAGCCATCAGTGCACCTGGCATAAAGGCTATAAACCAATCGATTGCATCAGTAGAGTATTTTACAACATCAAAATCCATGCTGCAAATATGATTTACAGCTTGCCCAATTTCTTGGCAAGTTTTCAATAAAAAAGCCCTGCTACTCACATCTAAAGTGAGTAACAGGGCTCAGGCTGTGCATTATAGAACGCGCGCCACTAATGCCACTAGCGGCGGAATAGTCCGCCTAACAACTGCATGCCCATTTGAGCGAGATCGTCTCCAGTGTTTCCGTCACCGTCGCGATCTAAAATTGCATTGAGGAAACTATTCGACTTTGGCTGCTGCTGTGGAGTTGATTGAGTGCCACCAAATAGACCACCGCCACCAAGGACAGAACCTAGGATATTGGCAATACCAGAACCTCCCTGAGCACCCGATTGCTGCTTACTCTTGCCGAGTGCACCCATTACAAGTGGAGCGAGTGTAACCATAAGTTGAGCAACTTGATTGGAGTTTAAACCACTCGTTTTGCTCACCTGATCTGCTACGCGACCTGACTTTCCGCCAAGAATATGCTGCAATATGCCCATTCCGTTCATCGAACGTGAATTTTGTGCGGCACCGCCGCCACCTCCAAGCAGCCCTCCGATATTATCGAGGAGACTTGCGTGATTATCACGTTCGAGTGCACCAGCGATTTTCTGTGCTTGGCTTGGATCTTTCTGAACGTTTCGGGCCATTGCTCCGAGTAGTGTCTGGACGATTCCAGCCGTCGCGACCTGTGTTTGCTGGGGTTTCGCCCCTACTCGCTGACTAAGTTGGTTCATAGCTGGACCAGAAAGTTGCTGTGCAAGTATTTCTAATGGACTCATATTTTCGTTGTTTGGTAAAGGTTGAGTTGATAGTCATACAAGTAATGAATTATCGACAAAAACGACCGATAACGACTTGTTAAACAGTGGCTATATAGAAATAAGTTCTGACTTAATACATAAAAACTTCCCTTGATATAAGAATATGTCGTTCCTTTACGATGCTTGATGTTTATTGATCAGACTGTTCTCTTCGGCGCATCAAGTTGTTTTTTCACTTTTCAGTTAGTTTTTTAATGAACATTTTTGTTGCGAGCCTGAGCTTTTCTTCTACGGATGAGGACCTACAGCGTCTCTTTGAGCAATTCGGCACTGTCGATTCTGCTAAAGTTATTTTAGATCGGGAAACTGGTCGTTCACGTGGTTTTGGTTTCGTAGAGATGCCAGACGACGCCGAGGCAAATGCTGCCATCGAAAACCTTAATGATGCAGATGTCGAAGGACGTAACATCATCGTAAAAGAAGCACGTCCACGCGAAGAGCGTGGTGG
>CALDUE010000115.1 GCA_937923485.1 uncultured Saprospiraceae bacterium | reverse complement strand
CCCAAGAGGCAATTGTTGCATTACGCTTCTCTAAATCAGCATTCAGCGCTTTGAGTCGAGCGTCTCTTGCAGTTAATTCTGCATTGAGTTTTGCGGAAGCAGAATCTGCGCCTGACTTCAACTTAGATAGGTCGGCTTGTGAATTGTTCCACTTCAGGCTCCATTGCTTGAGTTCGTTTTGAGATGCGTCGTACTTCGACTCCCAAGAGGCAATCGTTGCATTACGCTTCTCTAAATCAGCAGTGAGCTTCGCTTTCTCTTCCTGTGCAGTATTCCACTTAAGCTTCCAAGCGTCAAGCTCCTTCGCATGGGCAGCATTTGCGTTGTTGAATTTGCTCTCCCATGAAGCGATCGTTGCATTGCGATCCTTCAAGTCAGCAGTAAGTTTTGCATTCGCTTCCTGAGTGGTATTCCACTTAAGCTTCCAAGCCTCGAGCTCTTTCGCATGGGCACTTTGAGCGTCATTGTACTTGCTCTCCCATGAAGCGATCGTTGCGTTTCGCTTGTCTAGATCACCATTTAGTGTGTGAATCTTAGTCTCTCTCTCTTTTAAATCAGCGGTCAACTTTGCATTTGAATCATGCTCGCCCTTCCACTTCAGGTTCCAACTGTTAACCTCTTTTACATGGGTTGCCTGCGCACCAGCGTACTTGGTCTCCCATGAAGCAATGATGACGTTTCTTTCATCTACATCAGAAGTTAAGCCGGCAATTTTTGTCTCTGCTTGAGAGAGCTCAGAGGTAAGCTTAGCCTTCGTAGCCTCCGACTCCGCCTTAAGCTTGTTGTACTGATTTTTATAATTCTCGTACTCCTTCCGTAAGTTAAAGAGCTCTTTGTCATGCGCCTCGTACTTACGTTGCCAGTCAAGCGCAGATGCTTTCTTGTTCTCTAAGTCTGTTCTGGTAACCCCTAGCTTCTTTTCCAGCTCGAGGTAATTTAAATGCCCCGTATCGTACTGAGTCTTCCAGTCAGCAGCAGCTTGCCTATTGACTTCGTTCTCTGATTTTACGCGCTTAAGCTCAGCTGTGGCATTGGTATAAGAACGGTCTGTCTCTTGATATTTGGTCTTCCACTTGTTGCGGTCTGTAGAAACTTGCGCATAATTTGAGTCGAGCGTTTTGTATTCGCCGTCAAGTCGTGAATACTTGCTAACGTAAGCCGTATGGTCGGAAGAAAGAGTCGAATACTTTTGAGAGTAGTCTGTAACCTCGGTTTCTAATTCTCTAACGCGATAACGCTTCAAGTATGAACCAATTAGCCAGCCAAGTAGCGCTGTCAAAAAGAGTAGAAGGAAGGGTAGCCAAAAACACATTGTAAGTTGATTGAAAGGGTAAGGGAAATATGGGGATTGAATTTGAGCAGGTTATTCGAGTGTAACTTCTACTCGCCTATTTTTAGCTCTACCCGCTGAGGTGTCATTGCTACTAATTGGTCGATCTGGTCCAGAACCGCTTACCTTAAGCTTGTCTCCATTTATACCACCCTTGCTGACTAGATAGTCCTTTACAAATTTTGCTCTTTCACTAGAAAGATTAACATTGTAAGCTCTCGAACCGACGTTGTCTGTATGACCCGAAACTGCCAGGCTACTTCCATCAACATTATCGAGGTAGTAGAACATGTCTGCAAAATCGCTACGCTGCTGTTCAGTAAGCGTAAGGGTGTTTGAATTTGTCTGAAAGTAGAGCGTTAGTGGTTTGCCCACTAGCCTTGATTTGATGTCTGGTATTCTCTCGTTAGAAGCACTCTTTTCATTGAAAGCGAAATCAACACCTTTCGTCAAGACTCCATCTTTAAACCACTTGTCTCCAATCGGCGATCCTGCTGTGGCGATTTGTGCCGCGGGAACCCCGAGGCTTTGAAGATAGGTTTTCACTGTGTTGGCTCGTGCCAATCCCATGTTTGGGAGAATCGAGGTGTTCTCTTCTGAATCCCGGTAGTAGCCGTTTATTTTCACCTGCCGATCAGGATGTCCGACCAAGTAGCTAGAGGTTTCCTTCATTGACTTCGTAAAGTCATCGCCGAGTGGCTTCTCGTAGTCGTAGCTAGATTCTTTGAAGCCGAAATACTTTTGGTGAGAATTAGTGAATCTCGTACCGTCACTGTAGTTCCACACTCCTGTTGCAGCTGCGGGTGCCGCTGCTACCGCAGTTGTTGCGGCAACTTTACTTACGGTATTTGCTTCAGCTGGGGCTGCACATAAAAACAGGCAGCAGATGTAGGCTGCGAGGGCTACCCAACCGGATAGAAGTAGAATCCAAGGAAGTGCTCTTTTTAACATAGTCTCGTTCTTAAGTTGAATGGAGAATTCAAGTTCATAATGTCTGACGCCGAGAGGTGAAGCAGGTCACATGAAAAGAGGTCCACACTTTTTAACAATGCTATATTAGTAAAATAAAATCAGGCCCCGCTTACCCTTAGCCAAATAATTATCCACCGGCCTTCGGATTACCATTGTTAAACAATACCTTTTTTAGACGTTACTACTTTACATATATAATTGAATAATAAGAATTAATATATAAATCCACTACGCCTTCATGGACATAGTTTATAATTGATTTTCAGCACTTAAGGTGACCAAATAGTAGAAAAAACCGCTCCAACCAGACTATTCGGCACCTCAAAACTTTTCTTACACCCTACTACTCTTCTTGAAATCTAAGGAACATGAGGTATTCCCGTATTAACAAGATCTTCTGACCACTCACACAATAAAATTATTCTTAGAATATATCTGTAAAAAAAATAATAAAAAAATCGAACCTGTCACCTAGTGTTTTCTGATACACGCTAGCGAACTAAATTGCAGGAGGCAAAATTTGGGACACAAAAAAACCCCCGACCGTGAAGTCAGAGGTTTTAAAGTGGCGTTAGCTGGAATCGAACCAGCGACACAACGATTTTCAGTCGTTTGCTCTACCAACTGAGCTATAACGCCAGTTATGCTCCTTGAGCGGCCGCAAAGATAGCGGACTAAATGATGTGCGCAAGTAGAATCAGAAAAACTGAGAAAATTCGTTGATTTAATTTTCAAGGCTCAATTTTGCAGACATGCCAATTAGAATACTTATCGCGCTCTTTGGCGTCCTCGCAGGCGTCTTTCTCTACCTAGCATGGAGTCAATACGAGGAGAGCTGGGCAATCTATAGCATCCCATGTGTTATTGCTTTCGCGGTCTTGCTTTCGCTAAAACCTCAGTTCGAATGGTGGTACTACAAGCGAAATCCAAAGGATATCCCTCCTGGATTGCGTCGAGTTTTTGAAGAACGCTTGCCTGATTTTTATCAGCGTAAAAGTCAAAATGACAAGCTCTTATACCGCAAACGGGTTTTTCTCACCCACATGGGCATCGCTTTTCGAGGACAAGGCTTTGAGGATGATGAGATTCCTGTAGACGTGACAACGCTCATCGCTAGTCAAGCGGCTCGTGTGATGGAAAACACCGACCGCTACGTCCTCGAGCCTTTCGAAACTGTGGTGCTTTACAAGCATCCATTCCCCTCTCCTGCCTATCCCGACTATTGGCACTCGAGTGAGTTGTTCGAGGAAGACGGTGTCCTCCTCTTTAACCTTGAAAATGCAATTCCAGGCATTTTGCTTCCGCAAAAACATTTCAATATCGTGCTGTATGAATGGTTTCGCGTTGCAAATAGAGTCCTTGGCCGGCGACAGACTTCCGTTCCTGATGGAGAATGGCAGACCCTGCTTGCCAAAACTGCAAATCTCCCACCCTCGTGGGTCCAAGAAGCAATTGGCCTGCCAGAGGTCGATGGTAATGCGGTGAAACAAGTGATTTTGGCGGAGTTTGGGCAGCCTAAGTTGAGGTAGCCTCCGGCGGCAGGGCAGCTTGCGGCGCTTCGGGTGGGATGTTGATGGCCTTCGGCGGTAAGGGAATTTTCGGCGATGATGGCTCTTCGTGTTTTGGCGAAAGCTGAAGTCTCATTTAGAACAGAGCTGAATTTAAAAAGCATTAGAAGGGCCATATCGAGTACCAGCTGCGTCTCGAAATCCAAAATTTTAGAATTCAAAAATCAAAATTGCCCTCAGAGGCTCTACATTGCTACCATGAATTGGAAAGGCAAAACAGTACTTATCTCAGGCGCAACACGTGGAATCGGTAAAGCGATCGGCTTGCGACTCGCTCGTGAAGGAGCAAACATTGGCGTAATTGGAAAAACCGATAAGCCACACGCTGTGCTTGAAGGAACTGTGCACACTGCCGTCGAAGAAATGAAAGCTGCTGGAGGTGATGGACTTGCCCTAGTGTGCGATGTACGCGATGAAGGGATGGTTCAGGCCGCTGTTGATGCCCTCGTTGCAAAATTTGGAGGCATCGACGTCGTGATTAATAACGCAAGTGCGATATCGCTGTCTGGAACAGAAGAAACGACCATGAAACGCTATGACTTGATGCAAGGCGTCAATACTCGAGGTACGTTTCTGATGTCTAAAACGGCTTTGCCCCACCTCAAAAAGAGCGAGCATGCTCACATCTTAACGCTCAGTCCCCCACTCGACATCAAGCCGAAATGGTTTGGAGGACACGTTGCCTACACAATTTCAAAATTCGGTATGAGTATGGTCACGCTCGGCATAGCAACCGAGTATGAAGACGATAAGAATATTCATGCGAATACACTGTGGCCACTCACTACTATCGCAACTGCAGCGGTGAATAATCTGCTTGGTGGTGATACTATGATGCAGATGAGCCGTACGCCTGAAATTATGGCTGATGCTGCGTATGCTGTGCTTTCAAGCAATAAATCGGGCATGCACTTGATTGACGAGGATGTGCTTCGTGATCAAGGCGTCACTGACTTCTCAGGATACCGCGTCAACCCTGACAAAGATCTTATGATTGATCTTTTTGTCGAGCCAGCGCGCTTAAAGGACACCCACTAATCCTTACGGGAGCTCAATATGCTCAAACAAGTTTTCATATTCATCACGGCCTTCGCGATGTTCATCATTGCCATGAGTGCCCTTGAGGCTTTAGTGCCTCTCCTCCTTGGTATCGACGGTCTAGAGGCAGAGGCGATGCAGGATCCTGAGAGAATAAAGAACTTCATGGAACGTCAGCCCGCAGCGTACTACGTAGGGCTCGTATTGGTTCATTTCATCGGGGCGCTCGTCGGAGGTCTCGTACTTGGATTCGGCGGACTGCCCAGATGGTCCGCCTATCTTCTTGTGGCCTGCTGCATGGCTATTGGGAGCGCTTTTATGCTGCCAGGGCATCCTACTTGGTATCGAATTCTCGACCTTATCAATTACATCCCAGGAGTCTTACTCGGATACGAATGGGTAAGTCATGCACGAAAACTTGTAGCCAAAAAAGCAGGAAAAGTTGGTAAGGCCTAGGCCTGTTTTCGCGCAAGCTCATCACCTATCGACTGGTCATACTGTACATTCATATGAATCCAAAGTGATCTCGATACTCTGAATACATAGATAAAACCTAGCCCAGCAACGACGCAGAGCAAGGCCATAGAAGCTACTATCCCAAGACCAAGCACCCAGTGGAGAAACATCACGAAGAAGAGGCAAGGGAACGAGAAGACGATATAACTAATGAACATCGCGCCGTAGTAAAAACCTGGTTCGGGAAAGAAGTTAGTGTTACAGGTCGTACAGCGTTTGTGCATTTCGAAGGGCTCGCTAAACGAAAATGTACTTGTCTCAAACAAATCTCCTGTACGACAGTGCGGACATTTTAGGTTTACAACACTTGAGAACCAGCTATTTACGCGTTTAGACATGTTTCGAGACGTTTGGATATCTATTTGCAAGGATACTGCAAGAGCTAACAACCACATGTAACAAAGGTTACGCTGCGAATTTGTAGTTTGTCAGGATAATGTATTGTTTTTCAATAGTGTAATTCACTGAATGACAGTACCTACATGAATAAATTCTACCCTACATTACCTCCTCTTAGATAAACGAATCCGTCTGACAACATTTGTTTTTCTCCCCCTTTCTTAGCAGGAAGGTTTCCACTTACAGCCAAGCTATTTTCAATCTATTCTCATGTTGAGATTCTTTCCAGTCCTAGCGGTTCTATTTTTCTCTTCTTCTGTCTTCGCCCAAACTGCCCGCGACGGTGTTCCTGCCTACAATGCTGATTTTGGGCAGGGGATGAACTTTGGTTGGTATCATGAATGGGCGGATGCTGACCTTGGAAGAATTTCAATGGGTACGCTAGACGGAGATACGCCGGGAATAGGCGTCAATGCAGTGAGGCCAGGTCTTTTTGCTTGGTTCTTAGAAGAGTTCGGTTACGATATCCGCGACGATGAATTTCAGCTCTACAAGCGGTTGGGTGCTCCAAATAACGTGGCAATCATTGGTTATCCATCAGACGATCAAAGAGGTAACGAAGAGTGGTGCTCTGGCAGCCGTAGCAACCTTTTCAAAGGTATGTGGGAGCCAATTTGGGACAACAACAACGGCACGGCCTATAATGAGGACAATACTTACGCAGCCTACATCTATAAGACGGTAGAGGAGTATGGAGATGAAGTGCGTTTTTGGGAAATCTGGAATGAGCCGGATATTAATTACGATGGCAACGGTTGGAAGAGCAGAGAATTCGAAGGAAACTGGTATGACAATGATATCGATCCTTGTGAGATTCAGATTCAAGCACCAATTCAAGCCTACGTACGCATGCTGCGCATCAGCTATGAGGTGATCAAACGTCTGAAGCCGAATGACTATGTTGCTGTTGGAGGATTAGGCTTCCCTAGTTTTCTTGATGCAGTGATGCGCACCACCGACGAGCCGAACAATGGTGCAGTAACAAGTGAGTATCCGTTTGGAGGAGGTGCGTATTTCGACTGCCTTAGCTTTCACGTGTATCCTCACTTAGAAGGAGCGTTCCGCGAGTGGAACAATGATGAGGGTGACTGGGACTACACACGCACGTCCGACCAAGCATTGATAGGTGTAAAAGATAAACTCGAAGACTTTGAGGCTGTTTTAGCAGATTATGGATATGATGGAACGCAGTTCCCAGAGAAAGTTAAAATCTGTACGGAGAGCAACCTTCCACGAAAGCATTTCGATGAGGATTCAGCAGAGCGCAGTTCGATAGAGATGCAGCGCAACTTCATTCTAAAGATTCTTGCACGTTCTCAAGAGTGGGGTCTGAGTCAATTCCACCCCTACCAGTTGGCAGATAATCATCGTATCGACGAGGCCGATTTTGAGTTTGACCTGATGGGATTTTACCATTTCATCAATGATGAAGACATCAAAGTCGATGACGTAGATCGCACACAAACAGGCGTTGCATACAAAACCTATGCGGACTTATTGCGGGGAGCGAATTATAGCGGCTCGACAAGTCGAATGCTCGATCTTCCTTCGGGAGTAGACGGGGTGGGTTTCCGTCAGCCAAATGGAACCTTGGCTTTCATGCTTTGGGCCGTTACAGATCAAGACGGCAATGAGTTTCCGTCAGAAGACTATCAGGTGCCTTCTGCCATACTCAATGGCGATTACGTTGTTGCAGAGTGGGATTACGAATCAACAAAGTCTACTCGTTCGTTGAGTTCAACGCTCGCATTAAGCGGTTCGCCTATTTTCTTAGTAGACCCGAGTATCGTCTCGATTATTTCTTCAAACACGAATGTTGATGTGGATGAGGCGATTCAGTTTTGGCCAAATCCGGCAAAGACTTCGCTAAGAGTTGTCTTTGATAGTGACTTTACAGAGGCTGTCGGTCAAGATAATCTGTCGGGATCTTTTGTAGATGTCTTAGGGCGTCTGACAACAGTTCCAGAGGCTCAACTTCGTGCCGGCCGCTTGGATGTTTCGAAGTTACCGAATGGAATCTATCAGCTGATACTTCAGTCCGACGATCGTGAGGTAGTGAAGACTTTTGTGAAGCAATAGGGTTCTTTTTCAGGTGTAGGCAGCCGCACTGATTGGGCATTCGCCAAAACGTTTGATGTGCAACCGTTGCTCTATTGGGTACTGATGATGCTGTCCAGTGAAAGGAAGAGCGGATTCAGGGATAGATATTGAGCTTCCGCAAAAACAAGAAAAGCCACTTGCGGGAGCGGGTGGCTTTTTTGTGGGGGGATGATTAAGTAGTTGCTGGAAAACCCGTCACATTTAGAGTTTTCATATATGAAAGTAGGCGTAGGGGCGACCCTGTCGGTTGTTGGAAACATCCGACACATTCCAAAAATTCATATCTGAACGCCGACACCGAGGCGACCCTGTTGGTTGTTGGAAACATCCGACACATTCCAAAGATTCATATCTGAACGCCGACAATGAGGCGATTCTGTCGGTTGTTGGAAACATCCGACACATTCCAAAGATTCATATCTGAACGCCGACACCGAGGCGACCCTGTCGGTTGTTGGAAACATCCGACAACCAATTATGACACTTAAATTTTAATATTACTAAAATTAAATCAATTTGTTTATGTTTGCCTTAAATCGAAATCCTCCTACAATGGCATACTCACGTTCCCCAGAATACCATGAAACAGAGCAACTTATATCCGCTCATAGCAAGATTACTTGCCACCCCGCTAGACTGAGAATACTCTATCAGCTGTCCAAGTCATCACTTACGCTAGCGCAAATACAAGAGGATCACCCTCTTCCGAGAACAACAGTCATGGGACACCTAAGTATGCTCCTCGCACACCACCTCGTCGAGCTAGAATCATCAGACTCCCCAGCCACCTACACCACCTCCAAAAACCAATGGCCTCCCTTCATTGCGCATGCCGTACGTTTGGCCCACCGATTTAAATACGCAAACGCAGCATGAACACACAACAATCCCACCTTCATCACGTATACACAAACGAATGAACGGTGAGATTATCTTAACGCAACCCAGCTACTTCATTGCATTCTGTGCGCTAGCTGGTTTCCTTGTTGCAGCACTACTCTACTTCGGTGAATCCGAACTATCCAAAGGCACACGCCTTGGACTTGGACTCCTACGCGGTATTGCCGTCGGCCTAATCGCATTTTTGCTCCTTGGTCCACTACTCCGAAACGTTGATACACGGACGCAAAAACCCGTCTTCCTCATTGCTGAAGATCAGAGTTCATCCATCAAAGGAACCGTCGATAGCCTAGCACCACAAATCAATCAGCTCCAAGAAGCAATCTCCGAAAAATACGACGTCCAACGCGTAGGCATCGGGGAACGAGTAAGAAGCTTACCAGATACGACAACCGACCAAGCTACCGACCTCTCACAGCTTTTCAACTACGCCAAAGACAATTATCCGCCCGAACTACTCGGAGGTGTTTTGCTCGTTTCAGACGGCATCTTCAACCAAGGTTCAGACCCTAGCTATGCCTCCGCCGGACTTTCCGCTCCGGTATTCACCGTGCCGTTAGGAGATACGACACCTGCTAGAGACGTAACCATTGTAGACGCACTTTACAACAGAATCTCTTACCTCGGCGATAAGCTAGAAATTCAAGTGGACGTGCAAGCGACCAACCTAAGTGGCAGTTCAACTACGCTCACTCTAAGTGAAGTCGCTGCCAACGGGCGAAGCGCGAGGTTAGATTCTAAGACTCTTACCATCGCTTCAAGACGGAGCTTTCAGACCGCCCGCTTCCTCGTCGAACCAAAAAAAGCAGGGGTTGCGCGTTACGTGATTCAAGCAAGTGGACCTAAAGACGAACGCAATAAAGTCAACAACCGACGCACCATTTCTATTGACGTCCTAGATGCACGCCAACAAGTACTCATTCTCGCTGCTGCTCCTCATCCTGATGTAAGCGCTTTGCGACAGAGTCTGGAAGGAAACAAGAATTACGAGACTTCCTTTGCGCTTCTGCAAAACCTGACAGACGAAGTGAAAGATGCCGACTTAGTAATCTTTCATAACCTTCCGGCGGCAAACAAGGACATCAGTGCAGTACTTAAGCAACTTGATAGCCGCAAGGTTGGACGGCTTTTCATCGCAGGTAAAACTTCAGATAAGTCTGCACTTAACAAAGCTCAAGGCCTATTCTCTATCAATGCGAAAGGAGATCAAGTAAACGAGGTTACCCCAAAACTCAACGGCGCCTTTACGCTCTTTACGCTAAACGAAGAGTGGAACCAAACCATCAAAGCTTGGCCTCCAGCCATCGCCCCATTTGCAGAATACTCAGCACTGTCGACGGGCGATGTGCTCCTTTCTCAAAGAATCGGACGCGTAGACACAGACTTCCCTCTACTCGCAGCTGGTGAAGTGAACGGGAGTAAAGTCGGAGTATTCGCTGGACAAGGCCTTTGGAGATGGCGCCTCGCAGAATATCAACAGAATCAGACCCAAGAGGTCTTTGATGGCTTGATCGCTTCTCTCGTCCAATACCTCGCGCTTCGGGAAGACAAACGACCGTTCCGAGTCACAGCTTCCGAACGTTTGTATACAACGAGTGAGGATATCACGCTCCAAGGAGAACTTTACAATGCTAGTTACCAGCTCGTCAATGAGCCAGATGTGAACTTACGTATCACCAATAGTGACGGTACTGCTTATCCATTCCTTATGGACAAGGTTGGCAACAGCTATCGTCTTTCTGCTGGACGGTTGCCCGCAGGTCGATATGACTTCCGAGCAACTACTTCTTTCAATGGCACGAGCTATACTTCATCTGGTTCTTTCAGTGTGGAGGCTCGTCAGTTGGAATCGATCGTTACAACTGCAGACTGGAATCTTCTTCAACGAATCAGCGATCAGCAAGGCGGAAAACTCGTTTTACCAGGCGCACTTTCTAGCTTGACGCAAGACCTACTTTCCGATAATGCTGCGAAGCCTGTCTTGTATCAAAGTGTTCGTACACGCCCATTGATCGACTGGCCATGGTTACTGGCGATTGCCCTCGCCTTACTGGCAGTTGAGTGGTTTTTGAGAAGAAGATTGGGGACGTACTAGGGATCGACCTTACTTTCCATAGCTTCCAAACTCTGCCTTTCGAATTGCTCGGCGTAGTAGCCTCCATTCGCAAGCAACTCCTCGTGGGTTCCTTGCTCAACGATTTTGCCATCATCTAATACGATGATTTTGTCGAAAGACAGCAAAGCGTAAATACGGTGCGTAATTATAATCGACGTCTTGTTCGCTAACTCCCCATTGAGGTATCCCAAAATCTTTTGTTCCGTCGTCGTATCGACAGCACTAAGAGAGTCATCAAGCACTACAATCTCTGGCTGTTTAATGAGCGCTCGAGCTAAGCTTACGCGCTGTTTCTGCCCACCAGAAAGTGTCACGCCGCGCTCACCAACTAAGGTGTCGTACTTTTCCGGTAGCCCCATAATATCCTCGTGAACAGACGCATAACCTGCGTATCGCTCAACCAGCTCACGTGTCGGAGGCACTATACACCCAAAAGCAATATTATCAGCTACAGTATCAGAAAACAGAAAAACCTCTTGCGGGACGTAGCCGATACTGCGACGAACAGTCGCCAAGCGCTGCTCCTTCAAATCTATCCCATCAATTAAGACGCGGCCTGAGCTAGGATCGAAGTTCCGGAGGAGTAATTCGATCAAGGTGGACTTGCCCGAACCCGTCCGACCGATAACGGCCATTTTCTCGCCCTTTTTCAACGAAAAGGAGACATTATGTAAGGCATCTACGCCTTCTTCCGTGTAGGAAAAAGAGACGTTCTCAAAAGCAATGTCACCCTCGATTCGCCTTGCCGACTCCTCTTCTGGACTAAGAGATAGTCGTTTATCATCTTTAACCTCAGGAACCTCATTCAAGAACTCATTGATTCTTTTTTGAGAAGCCTCCGCTTGTTGGATAACCGAAGCAATCCAACCGATCGCGGTTACGGGCCATGTGAGCATATTGACATAAATAACAAATTCAGCGACGTTACCCGCTGTTATTGCGCCGCTAATCACTTTCAAACCACCCACATAAACCGTGATGATGGTCGAAGCCCCAATGAGCACTATCATGATAGGAAAAAACGCTGCATCGATACGAGCTAGACTCATCGCCTTTTCTCGATAGTCTTCCGTTTGCTCAGCAAACACGCTACCCATACTTTTTTCTTGCGTGTAGCTCTTTACGACACGAATACCCGAATACACCTCTTGCGCTGTGGAATTCAACTTCGCAATCTGCTGCGCAATTACGGTCGACTTTTTATTGATCAGATTGCTGACGTAGTAAATCGTTACACTCAATATCGGGAGCGGGGCCAAGGCGTAGAACGTCAACTCGACATTGACTTGCAACATCGCGTAGATCACAAAAATGAAAACACTCACTAAGTTGACACCATACAACACTGCTGGACCTAAGTACATCCGCACTTTGGTAACATCTTCGGTGACACGACTCATCATGTCGCCAGTCTTGTTGCGCTTGTAGAAGCTGCGACTCAGCCGCTGGTACTGATCGTAGATATCTTTGCGCAAATCATACTCAATAAGACGACTCACGACGATGATCGTCTGACGCATGAAGTACATAAACAAGCCCATCAACAGCGCGAGCACTAATACCAGGCCTCCAAAGAGCATGAGTGTCTGCCCAAGCGAGTCGAAAAGCACTTCGCGCGCCTTATCAAAATCAGAAATACTGCGGTAGAAACCTAGGTTTTCAACGACGAGGTCTAGCGCTTCACGAATGACTTGCGGCTGCAAGACCCGGAAATAATTGCTCAAACTTACGAACACGATACCCGCTAGCACCCGCCATTTGTAGCGTAGAAAATACTTGTTGAGGTAAGCGAGGTTCTTCAAAAGTGAAAACTGGAATAAGGTCTCTTGTGGCCTGCAAGTAACGGCATTTCAGGCGCACGGTTTAAGAATAGTGCGTTTGATAACTAGCGATGACTGCTTTCGCTCTACTTTTCGCTGGACTTCTCGTTTCGCTCATGGCAAAACATAGGTCAACCTTGCTAATCACTCTCACCCCATCGATAAATTCCTTTGAGATCAAAGCCCGCCAAATCCAGCACTCGGTTGGTTACGGTCCTTGCCAGCGCCTCAAAATCAGCTGGCTTCGAATAGAAACTCGGATTGCAAGGAGAGATAATCGCCCCAGCTTCGGTGAGTTGCACCATATTGCGCAAGTGAATGAGACTCAACGGTTTGTCTCTTGTGCAAAGGATTAGTCTTTTACGCTCTTTAAGCATCACGTCGCAACCACGCGTTAAAAGATCATCACTTATGCCATGAGCGACACGCCCTAGCGTACCCATAGAACAAGGGCAAACAATCATCGCATCGTACTTGGCACTTCCACTTGCAAAAGGAGCCATGAAGTCACGCTTGTCGTAAAGCTCAAATGGATAGTTCTCAAAATCGCGATTTCCTAGCTCCAATTCCCAGTTAAACTTAGCATTGTCGCTCATTACAACGCCCACCGCATCCCACTGGTCACGAAGCGGTCCGGCCAGATCGTCCATTAAAACTTTCGCGTAAATACTGCCTGAGGATCCCCCGACACCGAGTACGATTTTTTTTCCTGTTGTTGCCATGCACTTACAAAAGTCGACAATAGCGCAGAATGTTGTGGGAAAAGCCAATCAAGATTGAATTACCTTAACTCCATGATCAGTTGGCAGTTGGTTCCAGCATTACGAGTAGGCTTGGCATTTGCTGCTGGAATTGCGACAACGCGCCTATCCTATTTAGACCCCAACTTTAATCAACTTACCCTTACGATCGCAATCATAACTGCTCTACTGCTGCTATGGCCATTGTCCATCGAGAGGCGTGCAAAATTTAGAGGCTGGGGTATTCTTTTAGCAACTGTCGTCGTCGGAATGATCCTGGGCAAGCTGAGTGCGCACACTCCTCCAGAGTCTATGGGTGTCGAAGCCAAGGCCTTCATTGCCACTCTCGAACGCCTTCCAACCAAATCGACCAATTGGTATTCCGTTGATGCTAAGGTCACCTCCTTTCGATCAGATACGGGTTGGGCGGAAAGCAGTAGCCGCGTTAGAATTTTGCTGCCGCCAGCCCGTGTCACAGATGACATGCTCGTAGGTGCAACCTTTCTATTCAACAGTAAGCTACGTGAAGTCGCTACTGCGAGCAATCCTCATGCCTTCGATTATGGCGCCTACCTCAAAGAGCAAGGCATTGCCCTTCAAGCATTCGCGCTGCCTGTCGCCTTAGACAAGCCAAAAGATGACGGAATAGTCTTCTTAAAACAAGGAAAACCTGCAAGCGGACTCGCATGGCTTCGAACATGGATAGCACATCGTATCGACCTTGCTCTGCCGACACCCAATGAAGCCGCTGTTGCAAAAGCACTTCTCTTAGGCGATAAAAGTGGCTTATCTGAGGATACACGGAAAAATTATACCCGCACTGGAGCCGTCCATGTCCTTGCAGTATCGGGACTTCATACTGGAATTATCGCCTCCATAATCCTTTGGATTTTAGGCCTCATTAGGTGGCGCAAGGAACTTGATTGGCTCAAGCTAATCGTATTCTGGACTGGCTTGATGGGCTATGTCGCCCTCACCGGATTTACGCCAAGTGTGCAGCGCTCCGCAGTGATGTTTGGAATTTTATTCGCAGGAAAAATTCTTAGAAAGGACCCTAATGGATTTAATAGTCTAGGTTTAAGTGCAGTCATTCTGCTTGCCTTTAATCCACAACTGCTCTTCGCTTTAGGCTTCCAACTTTCTTACTGTGCCGTCGCTGGTATTTTGGCCTTCTACCCAAGGCTACGCAGATTTTTCGCCGCGGAAAACTATTGGCTCAATGCGATCGGTGAGCTCAACGCAATCTCGCTTGCAGCCACCATCGGCACCTTGCCACTCACCACTTTTTACTTCCATCAATTTCCTGTGTATTTCCTCTTATCGGGGATATTGGCTGTACCGCTTGTAGGTCTTGCATTGCCCTTCTTATTAGGAGGCATCGCCATAGATTCGCTCTTCGTGTTCTTCGGTAGCAGCGCATACTGGGCATACATCCCCGCTTACTTGCTCGTTTGGGCTTGTAATGCCAGCCTTGAAGCGATAGCCAACTTACCGAACGCACTCGTTTCTGGCTTATGGCCGAGCGCGCTCAGTACTGGATTGGCGATACTCAGTATAGTCTTTCTGGGGGCCGCATTACTTCGGCGACGCAAGCGATTGTATTGGGTTTCATTGCTTCTCGGTCTCTGCTGGTCTACTTCAATCACCTTAACGACGTTCTATAAGCTCAAGGCAAAACAAGTCCTGGTCTACTCGCTTCGTAAGGACCTCATTGTTGATGCCTTCGCAAATGGTCAGGTGCTTTCAACCGAGCAGAGTGACCGTGTCCAACTTTCGGCCAGATCGCGCGAGACTGTAGACCTTCATCGAGCAGCATTGAATACCGTTCTGGACACCGCTTCGAGTCTTCTCTTAACAGATCAGGCGAATTCGATCAGGTTTGGAATTGCAAACGATACACGTTTCGCAATCCTGCCACCAGAGGCACAGCAGCTCTCTCCTGCTGGTCCTCAAGTTGATTTCGTGCTTATACCAGAGCCCAAAGTGGTAATCCCTGCTCAGCTATCAGCGGCCTTTCCAAATGCAGCTTTTGTGCTCGCTGCAAACATCCCTCCTTGGAAAAAAAAGGAGTGGGAACCGCTCGCCTCATCAATCCACTCGTTAAAAAAGGATGGCGCTTTTGTAGTGAATGAATAAACAAGGCTACTTCGTGGATCAGAGACGACGGCTTCAGACCAAGCCAATCAGCAATCCAGTTGATATTGAAGCTTGCGAGGCGAGTCTCACCTCCCCTTTCGCCTCATTAAACGCATTCACATTACAAGTCATCGGCTCAATAGCAATCGCGGTTTTGTCACCCGGCACGTATATCTGCGTATAGCGAGTTGAACCCAACTGTTTTAGCGAAAGCGAATATGCTAGACCCTTAAGTAAAATATCCAAATTTTCAGGATCCGTGAGGGCGAAGCAGTCGTCCCAATCCGCTTGTATGGATGATGCTTGTTTTGACGAAAGTCCCTTCAAACGCCGTCCTGTCGGCATAGAATTATCAAGTTCAACTCGCTCATTTGGCGGCATCTGAACCTTCCATTGATCGCAGCCTCCGGACAGCGAAAAATAGGGATGCCAGCCAAGCCCAACAGGGGCAGGCGTCGCACCCAAATTAACAGCAGACATTTTCCATCCGACTGTTTGCGCATCCAAATTAACTGCTAGTTCTACTTCGAAACGCACCAAAAATGGATAGCTCTTGGGATGCTCTGTAGGTCGATGGAGGTATACTAACTTGACCTTGCCAGCCTCTTTGTTCAGGTCAAATCGATCGACCTTAAAAGGAGCTGTGATTCCGAACCCATGTAGTGCAGATACTGAGTCCGCATCATTAATCCCAAAGAAATGCTGCTGTTCATTCCAACTATACTGTCCATGCAAAAGTCTATTGGGGAAGGGCAGCAAGGCGTGATTCCGATACCAGGTGTTCTCTTGCAACTCTGCCTTAGAAGCATAATTTAAGAGTAAATCTCGTCCACCAATGCGAATTTGATGAATATAGGCACTTTGCTCAGCCACAAATTGCACATGCGTTTGTCCATCACCTAGGGTGTGAATCGTAGACGAGCCAAACGGTTTTGGCGAAAGCCTCATCGTCCCTATAAGATCCTGATGCTTACCATGCTGCTGATTCGAACGAGCCATACTTTTTATTCGTTTATCTAGGTCTTGAAAGGTACCCCGGGGCTAAGATCTACGTATAATCTTAAAACCTTATACACAAGATGCGGCTTCCATTCCTGAAAAGCCACAAACCGTGTATTTTGCCAACTTTACACTTCGTATGCAGCAACAACCGCTAGCATTTACACTAGTTAAGACTATCGTCAGCGCACGCGACGAAGGTAGGGTGCTATCTCCTGCCCTCGCTACTGCGTGGGATTTATTGCGGACAGAGCTTAGTCCAGCGCACAGGGTTATCGCTTCTGAGGTTAGCTGGGCACCAACGCATCAAGAAGACCTCAAGTTTGTGATCGAAGGTGTACGTCGGCAATTCGAAAAAGATCCTGAACTCGAAAATGAGTTTCTAGCATTTCTCGCCGAGGTTGAGCCCTATAGAAATCGAGATACTGAGGCAACAATTTTTCCGATTTTGGGAGTTACTGCTGGTGGATCAGAAATCCCCCCAACCATTGGCGAAATAGCCATTGATATCGAATCCAAGGAACTTAATGCAGATGTGGAAATTAACCCCGCTGAGGACCATCAGCCTGACGAACTTCTCAAGGCCGACGAGGTAAACGAGATTCCTCATATTGAACACGAACCTATTGAGCTAGAAACTGCTCACACTCCTAGCGAATCGTTTCAATTTGCAGATTTAGATTCTCCACTGGAGGAGTCTGACACGCCCGATATTCGAGTCGAAGAGCAAACATTAGCAGAAGATACTGTTGCCGATGAATCTACCGTCGAAAGCAAGATCCAAGACGTTGTAGAGCCACCAGTTTCTACTTCGATGCACAAGTCATCTGGTTCAATGCTCAGTTACTGGCCAGTAGGCGCGATTGCTTTATTAATTGCGCTCGTCACTTTTGGAGTATGGATGTTTTCAGGTCAGAATCCGCCCCCTTCTATACCTGATCAACTCGACCCCGTGTTCATACCGTCTTCGGTACTCCCTGAGGATCCCGTTGCTGTCATCACTGAATCTGAGCCCACGCCCGAGTATGCTGAGCCTAACATTGCACGATTGAGTAAAACGGTTGATAGCTTGCGACAAAGCGGAGACTATGCAGGTGCACTGAAAAAGCAACAAGAACTAGCACAGTTACTAGACAAGGAGCGTGCGTCTGATAAGGAGAAAGCGCAAGCTTTCAGCGAACTAGCAATCCTTTATGCAGGACAAAATAACGTGCTGCAAGCAGTTGTCGAGCAACGCAAGAGTCTAAATTTTGCTCGTCAGGCTTTCGCCAAAACAGACCCTGCGCTTGGTAGAAGTCACTTAAAACTTGCATCTTTTTATACCGATAGTGGGGAGTTGCACATGGCGAGGGCGCACCTTCAACAGGCCAGAAAAATTTTCGGTCAGGCACAAGAGCTCGTAAAAGCGACTGATCTAGAACAGTCCGAAAAAGTTGCAGAAAAGATACTCAAAGCGAGTTAGGGCACAAGCCAAGTAAAATTCTCTCCATTCCAACCATTCCAAGCACATCGACGATGCCCTTCGCGGTGCAAAAGCAGTAGTTCTACCTCGCTAATTTTAAAAGAATAGACTGCAAAATTCTTGAATGCCACTTCTACTTCTTCAGACGTAGGTTTCCCTTTCGACCACGTTTTTGAAAGTCCATTTGAAGGGGTTAACAAGGCGCTTCCAGGTGCTACTGAAGCAGCATAACTACTTTTCTGCCCCACACTTAGCTCTTTCCATATCGCATGTCTATCTGCTTCTCCCTTAGCGACAACTTCACCCCTTAAACGCAATTGCGATCGATCATCCTGATCGTAAAATGTTGCGGCAGCTTCGCCCTTACTAGCCTTTAATTGAGTCACTTTAGGCGTCCGCTTATCAGTATAAAAAGTCCACGCTCCTGGCTCTACACCGCGTAACACAACAATTCTCCCTTCTTTCGCTGTAATTAACGTCGGCAGTCGCCAAGTACCCATGGGCTCGGATGCAGCACGCGTCAATCCATGTTGGACGTATCTGACTAGGTCTTCTGCAGAAGCATTAATTGATGGGATCATGTTTAAGGTAACGAATTAAATGAAGATGCGTTGAGCGATAGTGTAGCTTTGCCTTAGAAACACGAACAATGTTTGAATTCTATCTAACCATTCTCGCATCCCTTTTTTCGGTTGTAAACCCACTTGGTGCTGTCCCAGTGTTCCTTGCGCTTACCCCAACCGATACCAAAGAGGAGCGGAGATCTACCGCGCTGAAAACATCCGTGTATTTCGCGCTTTTGCTCATCGCTTTCTTCTTAGCAGGAACGGTAATCCTATCCTTCTTCGGCATAAGTCTCAGCGCGATGCGTATTGCAGGCGGACTTGTGATCCTTGCATCGGGTTACGGCCTACTCTATGGTAAAATGGCAGATTCTAGGGCGGTCAATAAACGAGTGAAAACCGAGGCGCTTGAAAAGGAGGACATCAGTTTTAGCCCCATGGCTATGCCAATGCTGAGTGGACCTGGTAGCATTAGTCTGCTTATTGGATACTTCGATGAATACGCTGAACTAGACCAACGCCTCATAGTTATTGGCGTAATCGTTTCGCTAGCATTGATCGTTTACATCATTCTCCTATCCTCCCCTGCCCTCTTCAAATTACTTGGTTTTTCAGGCCTACAAGCCTTGACTAGGATCATGGGCTTCATTGTTATGGCGATCGGCGTCCAATACATTATCCTTGGAGTCATCCAATTAGCTAATGAAATTATGGCTTCCTATTAGCCTGCAGACTGAGCCCAATTACCCTATTCACATATAGATGGATTTCACGCTTGCCTAAGCGCGTTAGTAAAGGCCTCTCTAATCCTCTGCGTTGGGTTTTTCTTCTTCGCTTTCGCTAAAATCATCAGTGCGAAAGTCCAACGGATAGAAAATTCTTACTAAGCAGTTCTCTAGGAATAGCGTAAAAAAAACGCGGCATCTGAATTGATCAGATGCCGCGTTGCGTCTCAAGGCTAGGTGCTTAGTTCAGTACTATTTCACCAAACTAAAGTCACCGTCTATTACATCCGTGGTCCCATCGTCAAAGACGACTTCAGCAACGAAGACGAAGACCGCTGGATTCATAAACTCTCCATCGAGCATACCATCCCACCCGAAGGCTGGATCGTTCGGTTGGAAGTTTTCTTCAAAGAAGACTTCCTCACCCCAGCGATCGAAGATTCTGAAGTAGTTAATCTCTCTTAATACACCTTCTTGAGCAAAGATGAATATAACATCGTTGTTGCCATCTCCGTTCGGTGAAAACGCAGTTGGTACTCCGACTGGACGGTCGCGACGTACGAGTAACTGTAGTGGTGCACTTGCAGTACATCCGTTAGAGTCTCTAGCAGTAATGAGGTACGTCTGACTAAACTGAGGAGTCAGCATCGCACTATCGCAGAGTGGTCCCTGGCTTATGCAGACAACACTATCACCTTGCCACGTGATCGTTTCAATATCTCCTTCGAGGAAGAGCTGAATAAATTGAGTCGACCCAAATGGTATCTCCAAGTTTGGTCCCGGATCAACGATGACCTCCTTAGCATTCTCAATTACAAATGATTCGGTAGACATACAGCCTTCGCTATCCTCTACAGTAATTTCGTGGACACCAGGACTCAGGTCTGGGAAACGACCAGATTGTTGAGGTGTTCCTCCGTCTAGTGAATAGGTGAAAGGCCCTGTACCGCCATCAACGCCCGTGAAGACTGCACCATCAGTATCTCCAAAGCATGTTACATCACGAACCAGTAAGCCATCAAAAGCTGGAAGATCACCAGAGCTCTCAACGACTACCATATCTCGTCCTTCACAAGCAGCAGTGCCCGTTTCAACGATGAGTGTGTAAGTTCCTGGGCTTGTAGTAGTTGTTAAAGAAGAAGTACTATCCTGTACGGGTCCTCCTTCCCAACGGTAAGTGTTGCCAGGAATAGGGCTTGATCCAAGACTCACTACTGGTAGATCACAGGTGAGTGTTTGGTCAGGACCTGCATCTACTGTAGGGCCTGCTTCGATTTGAACATCTACGTCCGCAGCATCTTGAGGACAAGGAGCCCCGCTACCTACCGTGTAAGTGAAGGTATATGCACCTGGCGCAAGGTTGTTGTTACTGACAACACCAGCACTGGCGTTGAAGTCAGCTCCTGAAGCTGGTCCACTGGATTGAGTCCACGTACCTCCAACATCTTCATCTGAGATTTGATCTGAAAGCTCAATGACATCACCCGTTCCTTCACAAAGGACGAGTTCAGCCATTTCCTCTCCAGCAGTCAGTAGGTCATCTACATCGATTGTAACTCTTGAGTTTGGAGATGATGAACAACCAGGGATAGCTGACTGTGCGATGTTCGTCATTACAAAGATTGTCCCTGTAGCAGGATCAACTTGATAGATAAATCCAGTATTGATTCCAGTTAACGTAGTGTCCGAACCAGAATCTCCTTGCGAGATTGTTACATCAAATGGACCGTTACCCGTAAGAACGAGTGTGATATCAGCAGTTCCTCCCTCACAAATAATCGTGTCACCTACAAGCATTCCTGTCGGAATGAACTCGATGTAAATCGGCGTTGCTAATCCAATGGATAGGCACGGATCATTCGTATCAATAGTAGCACCGGTGGCATCGCCTGCGACTGGACTGATGTAGAGCGTATCACCAGCACTCATGAGCGTTGGGTCGAATGGGAACACTGGAGTTGTGCTCAATGCAAGCAGATCGTCCGTATAATCCAATCTATCACCAGAAGTACGAAGAGCAAATAGTAACTGGTCATTTGCATCTAGTATCTCACTTCCTATTGAGAAACCAGCCGCTAGGTCTTCTCCTTCGCAAACCATCAACAGCGCAGTTGAAGTCATCATGCCTGCATCAGTGGTACAGTCACAACGACGGTTGCCATTTACAGGCACAGTGAAACAGCCACTTGCATCGCTTACTTGATAGTCATAAACCGTTCCGCTAGGTATTGCATTGGAAGTAAAAGTGCTACCCACGATGGTACCACTACCTGCAGGTGTAACTACATAGCTGGTTGGATCACCTCCAGTAATTTCGAACGTAACGAAGTATTCGGTACCTGTCCCATCACAGTTGTCATCATTAATCGCATTAACAAAAATCTCAGAGGCTACATTAACGTCTAAGTCAATGTTAGCGGTATCTGAACAATTGTCGTCTCCTACTCCGGTAATGGAAATACCTGTGTTGGCCATCACTGTGAACGTTAGCGTAGATGCTGTACCTGGGACAACACCTAACAATGAGTCTGGTACGCCGTTAAATGTATAGTAAACCGTTTTCTGATCAGGAGAACCCGTCACGTTGATTGTAACCGTCCAGTCGTCATTAGCACAAACAGCTGCTGGTGCTGTAGCAGTCACACCTGGTAGATCATACCACACAGCGGTAACTGGAGGACTTATAGACAGACATGGATCAGAGAAATCGACTGAACCATTTGTCGCATTACCGGCAACAGCTACGATTGAGTAAATCGTACCAGTAGTCATGCTGGCAGGAATGAACGCGAATGTTGGCGTTGCTCCCCTTTGGACTGGTGTGTTGATATCAGCTAAGTAAAGTAGGTACTCTACGGCATCATCTCCATCTAGATTCTCGTTGGTAGCATCGTAGATTGGAGCGGTTAATTCGTTGAGGTCACAAGTTGACAAGTCTCCTGCGAGTGAACCAACAGCCGTTTGACAATTACAATTGACTGGAGAAGTGATTGTTGTCGGTCCACAATTGAATTGATCGTTGATTACGAACGCGTAGTCCAAACCACAAGCAATCGGCGCACTCGTAAAGGTCGTTGCCCCACCTAGCGCTACACCATCAACTGTGTAAGTGGCAGTGTCACCTTGTGAAATTGTAAAGGTTACCTGATACTCTGTAAAGGTCGAGTTAAACGTAATCATCCTAGAAACCCCAACGACTGGAGCTCCACGTACGACAACACTCGCACTACTACCGTTCACTGTACCAGAACATGGGCCTTCAGTGATGCTCACAATTGTGTACATCGCAGTAGTTGAAAGTGGAGCAGAAATCGTATTCGTTCCAGGATTTAAAGTCACCGTGTAATCGGTGGTTCCATCTGAATACACCACATCAACAGGTCCAGCAGAGGTAACGTCAAACGTGAGATCAATTTGATCACCGATACAGTAATCACCATCACCAGAAAGTGTTACTGTTGGCTCTTCTAACCATAAAACTGGCGTACCAACAGCGACATCAAGACAAGGATCAGCCAGGTCTACTACTCCACCTGGAGCATTCCCCATGATGGCACTGATGTAATACACAACTCCATATTGAGTTGCACCAGGCACAAAGCTGAACGTTGTTCCAGCTTGCTGAGTAATTAGGTTTGGACCGATTGCATTGCCCGTTCCATCGTGTAATACAAAGTTGATTGCATCATCACCATCCATCATAGTATCCACTGGGATGACTACTGTAATGTCATTTGGACCACAAACCGTGATTTGAGCTTGATCCATCGTACCTGCGTCAGAAATACAATCACAATTTACAACAGGCTCTGCTGCAACAGCAGTGTTACAGTTCCACTGGTCGCTTACAGAAAAGCTATATCCGCCTCCAGCTGGAATTGGATCAGAGGTAAATACATTGCCTACTAAGGTTCCAGTATTCGGGCTTACTGCATACGTTGATGGATCTCCACCAGAGATCGTGATAGTCACTCTAAACTCAGTAGATGTAGAGTTACACCTCGTATCCATTACAACAGAAACTTCGTCGTGGACGACTACTACAGCCGTTCCATTCACAGTCCCAGTACATGGTCCTTCTGTTACACTAACAATCGTATAAGTAGCGGTCGAATCAAGCGGGGCCGGCACAACGTTGTTCCCAGCACTTAAATTGACAGTGAAAACCGTTGTTCCGTCAGTGTACTCTACAATAACAGGACCTGTTGAAGTGATATCGAAAGTGAGATCGATCTGATCACCTACACAGAAATCGCCACCTCCTGAAAGGGTTGCTGTTGGCTCTTCAAGCCAGAGAACAGGTGTACCTACAGCAACATCGAGGCATGGATCGGTAAGGTCTACAACACCGCCTGTAGCACTACCCATAATTGCGCTTATGTAGTATACAACACCGAACTGTGTTGAGCCAGGCACAAAGCTAAATGTCGTTCCAGCTTGCTGTGTGATTAGGTTTGGACCGATTGCATTGCCCGTTCCGTCGTGTAATACGAAGTTGATCGCATCATCCGAATCCATCATAGTATCCACTGGAATGACAACTGTTATGTCTTGTGGACCACATACTGTGATTTGCGTTTGGTCCATAGTACCTGCATCAGAAATACAGTTACAGATCACCTGTGGCTCAGCTGCGACGGCAGTATTACAGCCCCATTGATCACTTACTGAGAAGCTGTAACCACTTCCAGCTGGAATTGGATCAGAGGTGAATACATTACCAACTAAAGTTCCAGTATTCGGAACCACTGTGTAGCTTGATGGATCGCCTCCTGAGATATTTATCGTTACAGTGAACTCGGTCGATGTACCGTTACATACAGCATCTGCTGTCACGCGCACCTCATCATGTACGACGAAGTCAGCTGAGCCAGTAGCAGTACCAGGGCAATTCGCAGTGGTAACTGAAGTAAGGGTTACAGTGACATCATTTTGTAGGTTGGTCAAGTCGATTGTGTACGGATTGTCCGAAGTAGTCTGCGTAAAGGCATCTGGTCCTACATCGTAACCGATGGTCCAAGGTCCAACACCTGTAAAGGTCACAACCACTGTAGAATCTGCTCCTACACATACATCTCCACCACCGACAAGGTCAGCCGTTGGTATTGGATACCAAGTTGCTGGGACTCCTGCCGCTACTAGGGTACAAGCATTGGTTAAATCAACGCCCCCTGCACCGTCATCATCACCAACGACCACACTTATGTAATACGTCGTACCATAAGTCATTGAAGCTGGATCAAAAGCGAACATCCCTGTTGTGTTCGTCGCGATTGCTCCGGTGATAGTCGTTCCCGCGTCTGTGTGAAGCGTATAGACTCTTGTATCGTTAATATCTTGGAATTCATTGGTGTCGTCGTATTCAACACTGAAATCCGTTGCCATTCCATCATCACAGATGTCAATAGCGGTATTGTCTAAGTCTCCAATTTCTGTAAGACAAGGACACATCTGTGAACCTGTTACAACTGAAGTCTGACAATTATTTGCATCGCTTACAGTGAAGGTATAGCTGTCCCCACTTGGAATCGGGTTACTCGTGAAAGTTGTACCCGAAAGTGTTCCTGACCCTGCTGGAGCCACCATGTAAGATGCTGCATCTCCTCCTGTAATGTCAAATGAAATGGTATACGTCAATCCATCGAGAGAACATACAAAGGTCTCTGGATCGGCAACTGGAGAATCTAATTCTCTAACTTCTGCTGTTCCACTAACAGTTCCTACACAACCAGCATCGCTTTCTACGCTCACTAGTGTGTAATCCCCTTCTACAGATACCGTTGTGGTAAATGGATTGTCGCTTGTCGTATTTGATCCTTGACCAGCTCCATCCAGAGCTATCTCATAGGTCCATGGTGCATCTCCAGTGAAATCAATGGTAATTGTTGCATCATCACCTGGGCAGATATTGCCTCCACCAGAAATAGTGGCTGTCGGAGTTGGGTCCTCAGCTACCATGGCTGAACCGCTAACTGTTCCAGAACAAGCACCGACAGAAAAACCAGTTAAAACGTAAGTACCAGGTGCAGGTGCACTAATAATCACGGGAGAGGTTGTCGAAGATCCTGTTATCGTGGTTGTACCAAACAGGTAAGAATAGTCGTAAGGGCCAGCTCCTGTAAAGGTGATCATGATCTCAAGATCATTGTTGCCTTCACAATAATTTCCACCACCTGACATGACTGCATCGCCAGCAGTAGAGACGTCTACATCTAGACAAGCTTCATCACTTCCACATACGTTTGTATAGGTCACACATACATCACCTGTACCTGGAGTATCCCAAGCCACAGTGGCCATGTTTCCAGATTGGGTTACAATGTCACCTCCTGTGACAACTACGCTAGCTGTAGTACCTGTTGGAAGAGTCGTGTAAAGCACATAATCGACGGTGTCACCGATACAAACATCGGCAGGTCCCGTAGGGGCTACTGCAACCGGTGGCAGTCTCAATACCACATCTATACAGACTGGATCAAGGGTCTCACATTGGTTGCTTACTTCTAAGCAAACTTGACCAGATGCAGAACCCATTGTGAAATCAATATCACTTCCGTTTACTGTTGCCGAAGAACCTGCAGGATTACTTGAAATCGTGTATGTAAAATCACTATCAAATCCACCAATTGCATAAGTCGCTGCATCTCCCTCACAAAGTGTGTCCATCGCAGGTAATGTTGCAGCTGTCGGAAGTTGAAGAATGGTGATAGGTAGACAAGTAGCCGCCGAAGTATCACATGAGTTGAACGTGCTTACGCAAATAATTGCAGACGTTGCTGTTCCCCAATCAGTAACAGTAAGGTCATCGGTACCTGTAGTAAAGGTTACTCCAGGATCAGGAGTTACTGTCCAAAAATACTGATCGGAACCCATAGCTCCAGTAGCGGTATACTGCTCTGGGACATCGTTTATACAGACGTTGTCGTTACCATTAATTGCTGGCGGGTTAGGAGCTGTCCGATCATCATTAATCGTAATGTCTACGGATTCAGAACAAACCTTTGACGGATCTAAATCACTCGTCATATTGACCGTCAGCGTATAGGTTCCAGGTTCAGTAACATCGACATTTTCGCCTGTACCTATCACGGTCATGCTGGCGTCCGTCCAAACATAACTTATGGTGTCGCCCGACGAACTTGGAGGAATGGACCCCGTCCTCGTAACGGCGAATAGCGTTTCTTCTAAGTTGGTACAGGAAATCGCTCCCGTTTCAGCTTCAATATGTGCTTCAGGATCGAGAAAGGTTACGAAGAAAACAACTATACTATCGCAACCATTCGCGGCGGCTCCTGGAAGTGTACAACTGGATGGACCAGCTATAATTGATGGATCTGGAAAACCACAGAGGTCAGCTACCTCGCCCTCACAGAGAACGACATTCTCGAGGTCTGAAATAGCTCCCGGAATAATGTCTAAGAATAAGACAGCGAACGAATCACATCCTCTTGGACCAGGACCCACGTCTACCGTTTCAAAGACAAACGGTGTATCGAAAAAATTACCAGACCCTGGTGGGAACTCGACTTCTTGACCAATACAAAGATCTGCGTAGGTCGTATCTTGAGTAGGACGGCAGACCTGAATATCGAAAGATGAGGAATCTGCAGATGCAAAACATGGGTTTAGCGGGAATACGTCAAGACGAATAACATCACAAAACCCTGGAGGGTGCGCGATGCTCATTTCTGGTATTTCGACTTCAATGTTTAGAGAGGTAGTACCTGTAAGCGGGTTTCCTGCTTCAGGTGGATCGATTGTCGCACCTGCAGTGAAAACACCAGGAGTCAACCTCCAGTAGTATGCAGTTGCGTTAGCAACAGGCGCAATGAAGTACGGATATCTCTCATCGAAACACACGAACTCTGGCCCCATAATAGGACCTGGTGCATCTGGCCCCATAGATATCAGACCGCTGATTACACGAATGTTAAACTCACATCCATCACCCGCGAATCCATCAATTCTCATATAGTAGACCTCACCTGGGTTAAGTCCACCCGCAGTAAAAATTTCTGGCATGTTAGGGAATACCTGACCAAGGCAGTCTCCTACGAGGGAGTTATTCGAATCGTAAATTCCAACCTGTACACCGTTACTATTGACGCAATTGAAAGTCGTCATCTCAAAAACAACCGAGCCTGTTGGTCCAGCCACGAAACCTATATACTGATCATTCTCAATGGTACCACACCAACCCGCAGGATCGCTAGCCGTAAATGGAAATGTTGATCCGTATAGGATATCGAAATTACAGATCGTACAAGAAGCACCAGCAAGAGGTGAATTCGGTATCTCATCGCAGCCAAATATTGTATCAATCGTTTGGGAAGTACCGATCCTAAAAAAGGAGGTGAGTGCAATAATGAAGAAAGCGAAGCGTAAAAACTGGTGCATATGTGTAGGCATTGGTCAAATACACAAAAAAATACCCGCAGCGCTAGATTTGGCTGTTCAGGAATTTCAAGAAACTGGGGTTGTCTGGCATTAGCTGTGTAACGGGCTAATACTCGCCGAAGTTAGCTATATTTTGGTATTTGAGCAATGACACATGCTATTACCGCTAAATGGTATGCGAATAATTACTTTTCTGTGGATATACAGCCCGAGATGCAATACATTATTTGATAAGCGTGACATCTCCGTAAACTATAAATGGCTCACCTAGAGCGTTTTCTCCTGCTACCTCGACGACAAAGACAGCTGGATTGAGCGATTTGCCGTCAAGTGTACCATCCCACGTTTTGTTCAAAACTTGCCCATCACTGCTTTGACTTTCGAACACTTTACTGCCCCATCGGTCATAAATCTTGCAATATTCTAGCCTTCCGTTCACTGGCAAGACCCACAATTCATCATTTACCCCATCATTATTTGGTGAAAAGGCATTCGGCCAAACGGCATCAGCCATATCCATCACTTCAATACGTGTACTTCTCTCTATTGAGCAGCCCCCAAACCATACTTCCAATGTAACATCATCAACGCTGAGCGCTGTGAGGCATGGACTTGCACAGGTATTACAAGATAAAAGATTCGAAGCACTCCACTGAATAGAATCTGGACTACCTCCTCCAACGACCTCAAACGCTAAGCAAAGCTCCTCTCCTAAGGATGCCACGATACGAGATGGCACTACAATTTCTTTGGGTGCAGATTGATCAATGATCACCGCTTGTGTTGAGGTACATCCGTTGTCGTCAGCGACCAATAATGTATACCTCCCACCCTCGAGTAGCCCAAATTGCCCCACAGCTTGAACCTCTCCGCCATCGAGCTGAAACGTAAATGGTCCTTGACCTCCAATTACAGCCAAAATTTCGATGCTTCCGTCACGATCACCTGGACAGCTCGCGTCGGTAGTTTCCAACATAACCTCTTGAATCGCATTACCAGAGACTTCAATCGTGGTTTCCGCGACTAGCTCACAAGCTGTCTCTGGATCAATTACTACTACAGACCATAAGCCTCCGGCACCTGCGGTATACGTTGGAGAAGTACTTCTTTGAACCGTATCTCCTCTTGGGGAGACCCAGCGATATGCTATCCCACTAGGAGTTACGCCCATCGTTTCGGCATTCAAGGATATCTCAACAGTTTCGCAATCAAGGGTATCAGCCCCACTTATTGACAAGGAATAAGGAGACACGTACTCTTCTACACGAATGGAATCAAAAGCTCGACAACCTGTCAATGTGTCCAACAAGGAAATTGCATAAGTCCCTGGACTTGACACCCACGTGCTTGGCAATGGTACTCCAAAAGCATCCGTCCAAACCGCTTCAACGTTTTGCGGAAGCGTAACCAAGAGAGTAACACTATCAACATTACACCCGAGATCTCCCGAAAGACTCAGTTCATATGATCCAATTGGGGCGCTTTCATCTCTAACCACGATCAAAGCTGAATTAATACAGCCCGTGGTAGGGTGCGCAGCAGTGACTTGATATATACCACCTACTATAGCATCTTGGATAGCAGCTCCACGATCGATCGGCTGACCCGCTGGAGCATTCCAAACCAAGGTGGAGTTAGCAGGGCTGACCAAGGCTTCGAGAGGTACAGAAACTACATCACAGTCTACCACTTCTCCAGCAGGTGCTACTAAATTTAATATTGGAGATGCGGTGTCCTGAACGACTTCCGCTATAGCCTCGTCCCAACAGCCATTTAAAGTGTCCGTAGCACGCACTGTGTAAAGCCCAATCTCTCTTGCACGGACATTTGCTCCATTCAGTGTGTCTGGAATTGCGGGCGATACCCACTGATACCTTAACGAACTTCGACCATTTGAATTACTTGCTCGTAACCTTACTAATGGTCGAGCACAGGTCATGGTATCTACCATGGCTGTGGATACAATCGGACGCAACGTATCAATCGTAATTTCTTGAAGTACGGTATCCGAGCAACCTGCGAGGTCCGTTCCAATTAAAATCAGCTGACCAGGCTCAGTGACTCGGCGTTCATTACTAGCGTCCATACCTATACCTTCCCAGCGCAAGTCTACGGTCGCATCTGTGCTCATCCCTGTGAAAGACAGCATTGAGTCGAGGCAATTAATCACGGTATCTCCTGAGATTTCTATCTGAAAATTCAAGGTGGGTTCGACCACGCGCACCGTATCGAAATAGGTACAAGTGCCCGATGAATCCGTCCAACTTAGGTAGTACGACCCTGTACATGTCACCTCTGTACTTAAGCTATCTGGAGCATCTATGCATCCAGGTGTTTCACTCGTCCAACGCACATTAATTCCTGCTCTATTCACCTGTCCTACCAGCAAGGCCGAGGAGGTAAAACAGTTAATCGTTTGATCAATGCCTGCATCTACTATTGAACGATCAAGTAATTCAACATTTACGGTGTCTGAAGCACTGCAACCATTTTGCTGATCTGTCGTGCGCAGCTCATATTCTCCTCGCTCTGAAACACTTATCGAGCTCAGGTCATTCACTGTCAGTGTTTGACCTGCTAAACCTATCCACTCATAGACAAGGACTCCTTGACCTGAGGATTGACTTCCGTCTAATACTACAGAAGTCGTCACGCAATCAAAAGGACCATTCTCCAATGCAACTGCGGTTGGCGCTAACGTATCTATAATGACCTGAACAGTAGCAGTATCCCTGCATCCATTTACGTTTGAGGTCACTTCCAATCGGTGGGCACCAGCTCGTTGGACCTGCAATACGGAAGTGCTTGGAGCTGGTGACATTCCACTCGATATCCAAGCAAATGCCAGCGATTCACCATTCGCGCCTGTAGAATTTCTACCATCGAGCATCACCGTATCTCGATCACAGGTCAGGTTTTGCGGAAGCGCAATGACAGCTAGTGGAGGAGCAATGTCTTGGATGACTGTGACGAATGCAGTATCGACCAATCCGAACAAACTATCTTGAATAACGAGGCGGTATTCTCCTGGAGCCGTTACTTGAACTTGATTACCAAACATCGGCCCAAAAGGAACCGTAATTCCCTCCCACGTAAAGCGCATTGAAGCTTGCGGCGGACTGGAGAGCAACACAGAGTCCTGCAGGCAATCAAGATTCCCGCTTGCGACTGGCCGCGCATTAGGTGCGCATGCTTGTTGGAGAACAATAGCCGTATCAGCTGCAGTACAGCCTGAAATGGAATCTCTGATCACAAAGGCATATTGACCTGCTGTATCGATCCC
This sequence comes from uncultured Saprospiraceae bacterium, assembly GCA_937923485.1. Taxonomy (GTDB): domain Bacteria; phylum Bacteroidota; class Bacteroidia; order Chitinophagales; family Saprospiraceae; genus CALDTK01. The sequence continues at coordinate 2,180 of CALDUE010000115.1, read as the reverse complement.
TAAAACCGTAACTCCTGTATCTCCAAGTACATCGCCCGCGGCATTCGTCCACCACCATTGCCTATCTTGAACTTGACTCGGCAGAACTGCCTCCAACAGTAAGCTATCCTGCTCGCAGGCAAGCACACGATCTGGACCAGCATCTGGCACCGGAACCCCAGGCTCTACATCGACAAGCACGGAGGCTTGGTCAGTGCAACCATTCAGTGGATTTAAAGCGGTAACTTCATATATCCCCGCAGCATTAACTCGGACGATCTCACCAATCGTATCACCACAGAAGCGTCCACCAAGGCTGGTCCAAGCCAACGTCATTCCAGGCATACCTGTGCTCGGCGATGCATCTAACTCTGCGCAACTTGAAACATCGCCGCATGATAGGGTTAGTCCACCAACGATTCTAGCGTTTGGAGCTACAGTATCAACGGCAACAAATACGCTATCTGTTGCAGTGGTGCCTGTAAACTGCTGACCAACCTCCACGATATACCACCCGCCTCCTTCTACTTCCGGTGTAAAGGTGTCGCCATCTTGGACGATGCGACCAGTACGAGCTTGCCAATTGACGGATGTCCCCGGGCCTCGATTGCCTTGAGCCGATAAGATGATTCTTGGTCCTGTGAAACAGTTGATCGAATCAGGAGAATTTACAGATACGAACGCAGGACAATCATCTATCACTATCGCTTCAGCAAAACCGCTACAATTGGTAATCGTATCGGTGACGGTGAGTCGATAAGTACCATTACTGGAAATCGTAATGTCCAACTGATCGGAGACACCAGAAATTGCTCCATCAGAAGTAGTCCATTGGTAGGTAAAATCAGGACCAGTGCTTGAACCAAGACCGCTCAGGTTGATGAATTGCTGGTTACATCGAATGAGTGTAGTATCCGGAATTATGACCAAGGGAACATCTTGATCTCGAGTTACAATTGCAGTGTCGCGTGCAGTACAACCCGTCGACAAATTGGTAACCAAGAGCACGTACTCACCTTCAAGTGAAGCGGTCGCTAGGTTCCCGTCTGGGAATCCGATAAGTCCGCCGCTTGCCGTTGACCAACGATATGTAAGTCCGCTAGTATTCGCTCCTGGATTACCGAGCGAAACCGTTGATGCACTACACGTAATCTGACCACCTGGTCCAGCATCAGCAGAAGGAGGTGCACGATCTTCAATCAAATTAACCGAAGCTGTATCGGAACAACCGGTTACATCATCCGTGACTACGACTTCATAAAATCCACCACCAGCGGTGCTCAGTCGAGGTGTTGCTGAACCAGCAACGACTTGGCCAGAGGTGAACTCCCATCGAAAGGAGATAGGGTTATCGCCCGACGACATACTAGCGTCGAGCACAACAAGAGGTGGAAAGCAGCGTAGCGTATCTGGTTGGCGAATGAATGCTGTTGGGCGAGTCGTATCTGAAACGACCTCAATCGATTCTTGCACGCTACATCCCGTAAGTGAGGCGACCGCTATTGCTTGATAGGTTCCAGTTTCACCAACGTTTATGGTCATAGAGGTCCCAAGGGTATCTCCTGTAGGATTGATCCATAGCAGACTTGAAATGGCTTCGTCTGGGGTAGCGGTCAAAGTGACGCTATCTCGATTACAGGTTAGTGTGTCTGAAACCGAAAGTTGTAATTGCAGGCCTGAGGTATCGTTGGCGACCATCACCAAAGCGCTGTCGACGCAACCATTTAGCGAGTCCTTCACAAACAGCCTATAGCTTCCAGCGATGCTAGTAAATGCTACTCCTCCAAGGCTTGGAAGGACGACATTAGTACTCGATTGCCACTCAATTTCGATGTTGGGCCCAGAACTACCAGAAGCATCCAACCCAACAGAATCAACTGCACAGGTGAGTGTGTCTGGCGCAAAGAAGGATACGTTTGGCACCTGCGTATTCTCAACAAGCACCACGGTAGCAGTATCTCTACAAGTGTTGTCTGTTCGTTCCGCAATTACTTCATACCTGCCTGCTTGCGTTGCCACTTGTACACTGTCACTACTTGTACCCGAAGGCAGCGTCCATCGAAACGTATACGCTACCCCACCCGATGTTTGAGGGGCGAGCAGGAGTGTATCTACTATGCAATTTAGCAGGAGGGTGTCGGGAAGTATTACACCAGCTACTGCCGAATCTTGTTCAATGAAAACACTATCCACGGCACTAC
>CALDUE010000114.1 GCA_937923485.1 uncultured Saprospiraceae bacterium | reverse complement strand
AATTTCGACCGCAACTCTGAAACAGGTTCTGCGAAACGAAGCCCAAGCATGAGTCCACGGCCTTTGATTTCGAGTACACCTGGTAACTGTTCGAGACGGGTTTTGGCGTAAGCCCCAATCGCCTCAGCACGTGCGGTGAGTTGATCTTTTTTCAAAACGTGTAGCACCGCTTCAGCAGCAGCTACGGCGAGTGGATTACCTCCGAAGGTGGTGCCAAGACTTCCTTTTTTCGGTTCGAACTTGGCGTCAATCAGCAAACCTGCTAATGGGAATCCATTCCCCATTCCCTTCGCCATCGTGACGATGTCTCCTTGAACGCCTTCAGCAAGTTGATGTGCGAAGAAGTGCCCTGTGCGTCCGAAACCAGATTGAATTTCATCGAAGATGAGCAAGGTTCCTGTCTCGTCACAAAGCTTGCGAAGTGCCACTAAAAATTCGGGAGTCGGTTCGTTAAGTCCGCCGACACCTTGGATGCCTTCGACAATAATCGCCGCCGTTTCTTTTTTGTTGAGAAGCGCTGTGGTGGCTTCAAGATCGTTCAGTTCGAGCCAAGTGCAATCGATCAGTCCTTGGTTAAAAGGTGCGTTCAATTTCGCATCGTCTGTAACGCCAAGCGCTGCTGCCGTACGTCCATGCCATCCTCCTTTAAAAGCTGCGAAGGCGGTGCGACCAGTTTCAAGACTCGCGAGCTTTAGTGCATTTTCATTTGCCTCCGCGCCAGAGTTGACCATGAACAAACGGTGGTCAGGATACCCGGATTGCAAACCTAGTTTGGATGCGTACCGATCCTGTTCTGGAATGCGTACCGCGTTGGAGTAGAAGGCCAGTTTGGCTGCTTGATTTTGCACCGCTTTCAACCAACGAGGCTCCGCGTGTCCAATGCTGATTACGCCATGGCCGCCATAAAGGTCGAGGTAGGTTGTGCCGTTGTCATCAATAACTTCACAATCAATCCCAGAAGTTAAGGCGACATCATAGCGTCCGTAAACATCAAAATAGTTTCCCATGATTCGTTGAGTTAAAAGGCTGAAGCTTTGAGGTTGAGGCCGGTGGGCTGCGGCAATCCAAACATGAGGTTCATGTTTTCAATGGCTTGTCCGACCGCGCCTGTGAGTAGGTTGTCAATGGCAATGGTGATGAAGGCTTGTCCGTCTAGCGCCTGCACGTTAAGCACTGCATGATTGGTATTAACCGCCTGTTTTAAGTGAACGGAATTGTCGGCAACAATTGTGAATGGATGACCTTCATAGCGCTTCGTATAAAGCTTGTTCAACTCGTTTTGCGAAAGCGCACATGGGGTATAAACCGTTGCAAAAATGCCACGGGCAAAGTCTCCTCGTATCGGCACAAAGCGCAAAGCGGCTAAATCATTTTGTGAGTGATTACTTAGTGTAGCACGCACCTCACCGAGATGTTGATGCGTGAAGGTCTTGTAGCTGGACAGGTTGTCGGTCCGCCAACTGAAGTGTGTGGTTGCGCTTGGCTTTTGGCCTGCACCTGTCGATCCTGTTACAGCGTTGGCGTGCATTTCAGCGGTGAGTAGACCTGCTTCGGCGAGTGGAAGCAAAGCCAATTGCAGAGCTGTAGCAAAACAGCCCGGATTTGCGATCGCATCGGCTTTTGCGATTTCGTCGGCATGCGCTTCTGGAAGTCCGTAGATCCACTTTCGGTCGTGAGCCATAGGCCAGCTGTTTGGATCTGGATGGGTAGTAGCACCTCGGCGGAAGTCTGCGCTGAGGTCGATCACTTTCACACTTTTCGAAAGTGTTTGCAGGAAGCGATCAAGCCATTTATTTGAATTTCCATGACCGAGGCATAGAAAAACAACGTCCACATCGTCGGTCACCTTGTCGGAGAAGACGAGGTTGGAATCCAGCAATCCATCGTGTAATTCAGATGCTGCTTTTCCAGCCTGTGAATGACTGAAACACCAGCTGATTTCTACTTCAGGATGAAGGCGAAGTAGCCTGAGCAGTTCACCAGCGGTGTACCCACTCGCACCTGCGATACCAACACGAATCATGCTTTTGGAGTTTTTACGGTAGCTTGAACAGCCTGATGAATACGCATTGGATTGGCCAGTATTTTCGTGAAGCCTTTCACGTCATCGCCCGACCATCCGCCCGTCGTTTCTCCGTATGCGCCAAACTTCTTGTTCATCAAATCGAAGGGCGATCGTATTCCCGTTACTTCGAATCTTTTGGGGTGCAATTGAATGTCGACTTCTCCGGTGACGGTCTGCTGTGTGTTGAGCAAAAACGCTTCGATGTTACGCATCACTGGATCCAAAAACTGACTCTCATGGACGAACATGCCATACCAATCGCTAAGTTGTTTTTTCCAATGAAGTTGCCATTTACTCAGCGTGTGCTTCTCTAAAAGTTGGTGGGCTTTGATGAGAATCAGTGGTGCTGCGGCTTCAAATCCGACGCGACCTTTGGTGCCGATGATGGTATCGCCGACGTGTACATCACGGCCGATTCCAAATGGTGCGGCTAGTTGTTGCAGCGCTTTGATCGCGGCAACAGGACTTAGCGTTTCGCCCGCGACTCCGACACATTCTCCATTTTTGAATTGGAGTGTCAGGTGCTTTGGTTCGGTAGCTGTGAGCGGCGTTGGCCAAGCCGATTCTGGGAGGACGCCGTCGCTAGTGAGTGTTTCCTCACCACCGACGCTGGTACCCCAAAGTCCTTGGTTGATGGAGTATTTCGCTTTCTCCCATTCGAGTGCAAAACCGTGTTTCTTGAGGTATTCAATTTCCGCTTGACGACTCAGTTGCTGGTCGCGGATGGGCGTAAGAATTTTGGTGTTTGGCGCAAGCAGTTGAAAGGCGAGGTCGAACCGAACTTGGTCGTTGCCCGCACCTGTGCTTCCATGCGCGATGTAGTCGACGCCAAGTTCGTTGGCATACTTGGCGATGGCGGTTGCTTGGTGAACGCGCTCGGCACTGACACTAAGCGGATAGGTGTCGTTTTTCAATACATTCCCGAAAAGCAAGAAGCGCAGCATGTCGTTGTAATAGGCCTCGGTTTCGTGCAGTGTTTTATAGCTGGCGATGCCCAAAGCTTTGGCCTTAGCGGCGACTTTCTCTGTTTCGCTTTCGCTAAAACCTCCGGTGTCAACCAGGGCTGCATGAACTTCAAGTCCGAGTTCTTCGCGCAAGTAGATGGCGCAATAGGTGGTATCAAGTCCGCCGCTGAAGGCTAGGAGTACGCGTTGTTTATTCATGGTCGGATGGAGTTTCTGAAGTTGGAGAATCGAGCGGAGGAAGTTTGTTGAAATCGACGACCATTCCGGTGCAGAGGCACATGCGCTGCTCGGTGCGTTGAAGGATGTCGTAGTTGGGGCAGCTGGCGCAACCTTTCCAGAACGCTGGATCGGTGGTGAGTTCGTAAAGTGGAACAGGGCGATAGCCTAGTTCGGAGTTGATGTGCATGACTGCAGGGCTGGTGGTAATGCCGAACAGTTTGGACTTCGGGTATCGTTTTCGCGAAAGCTTGAACGTGGCGGTCTTGATCTTTTTGGCAAGGCCTAGTCCGCGAAAATCTGGATGTACGATGAGGCCTGAGTTGGCCACAAATTTTCGGTCTTCCCAGCGTTCGATATAGCAAAAGCCAGCGAGTCGATTGTCTTCGGACGTGGCGATTATGGCTTTTCCCTCGCGCATTTTGGCGAGGATATATTCGGGTTTACGTTTGGCGATACCGGTGCCGCGAACGAGTGCTGCATCGGCCATGACTTGGCAGATGTCTTCGGCGAATACGAAGTGTTGCGGGCCGGCTACCTGAACGGTGATCGACATGGCGATTGAGGTAAACTTGGATAACAATTTATCCAAGTTGAGCTAGAAAATAAAAAAGAAAGGGAGGGCCTCATCCAAGGCCGCAGGGTACGCAACCCTGCATAGATATATTACGCCCGAGGGCGTCGACGTACGATACGTCGTCGGCTAGTGCCTAACGGACTGCAAGCGAGGCGCTTGCTAATGGTGATATTTTGGGAAAGGAATTCCACTCTGAGGCAAAGCTAAGATTAATTTTTAAAGTTTACCCTTGCGAGAGCTCAAATTGGAGTGTGAAGTTGTTTCCGCCTTTAGTTTGGATCGAAACAGTGGCCAAAACCATGTATTGCAGGTTAAATTTTGGACACACTCGTATTTCGCGAATAATGGCCTGTGGCCTTGAGTGTTTTTTTTGGTTGCGAGTAAAGTATGAGAAGATTTATTTTTATATTTAGATCTCTTATCCTTTTAAAATTACCCATGTCTCAAGCACTTGAAATCCTGCTCAATCGATACAACCACGAGATTTCAAACCAACCTCTTGGTATTCAAATTCAGCCTAAAGGTCCAGAAAAGACGAGTCAGGTAGGAGGCTATATTTTGGCCTCCGTTGTCAGCGGCTTCGGCTTGATCGCAGCCATGGCTGGGCTACGTTATATCGCTTATGCAATTATTGGTGTGGGCGTAGCAATCGCGGCCAATGTTTGGAACCGTAGTCAAAGCACAAATATCCGTAAAGCGCTTTCTATACTTATAGGTGCTGAAGATGTCACCATATCTCAAGGGTTTCGAAGTGAACGTATTCCAAGGGCTGAAGTCAAAGACATCATTATCAGGCAACGTACTTCTGATGGACAAAAGCAAGCACAGTTGTTCTTCGTTGATGCCAGTGGCCGCCAACATGAATCACTTACATTCTTTGGTATGTCAAGCGTAGGACTTCTTGAGAGTGCGAATCGCATCGCTGATCACATTTGGAATTACGTCAAAGCAGATGAAGAGGAGCATAGGGAGATAAATCTCCTTGATCTTCCACCTGTTTCTGGAGAGAATGAGGAGCGCCCGCCTTGGGGCTAGGTGTCTCTTCTTACGCCCCTCGCGAACGGTAAAATCGGTCGCTTCGAATTTCTTGATCGTTCATCTTCAGAATTACGACTCATTTAGTTGGTCGGTAGACCTGACGGTTCAGGACTCTGACGTTCACGAAAAGCGCCCTTTTCTTGCTATATCGCCGATAACGTGTAAAGAAAACGGCGATTTCTTTATAGGTCGTGGTTGATATGTAAAGAAAAGCGGGAATTCTTTACATGTTGGGTGGTGACGGTCGAACCGTCAGATCAGGCGAGTAGCGTCATTTGTTCTTAAGTCCCCAAGTTTCCTATTCCTTGCGTATTTCGGTAGATCTGACGGTTCTGCAGTCCCTGCCATTACCCCAAACCATACCTCATCTCAACCACACCAGTTGGATACATCTTCGACGTTTTGAGTGTCAAGGCTACCTCCTTTGGCAAGTTTGGAAACAGCTCAATGCCGTCTTCTATAGCGATAGGCATCACAAATACGCGCAACTCGTCAATGAGTCTTTCTTTAAGGAATAGGGTATTGAGTTGCCCACCCCCAATTAGCCATATACCGGCTCCCTTTTCAGTCTTGAGTTGCTTGACGAAGTTGACGTGATCGCTCGAGATGAAAGTCACATGCTCGGTATCCTTTAGCGCTTCATTCTGGGTGAACACATAGTTCTTTTTGCCTGTATACGGGAAGTCAATGTCCCAACTCATGATCTGGTCATAGGACTTTCGCCCTTGAATAGTCGTCCCTACACTTTCGTAAAAACTTGCATAGCCATAGTCTAGTCCGTCTGGATTTGGGATATTCTCCAACCAGGCAACGCTGCCGTCTGACTTGGCAATTTTACCGTTGAGACTAATGGCGATGTAGAGGGTTAGGGGCTGCATGTGCGTGGGGAATTCTATGTAAAAGCGAACCCGTCAGATCAGTCGATTACTGGGCATTGATTGTTAGGCTTGTGTATCGCAATTTTCGAGTTAGTCTATAGATCTGAAGGTTCAGTAATTACTTCTCAACGGCACAAGCAGAGCTCTGAAGCCGCCGTTGTGAACCTTGCACCTATTCCTCCACAGGCGTATGCTCCAGCACATACTTTGTGATCAACGAATACAAGTGCTTGCGCGTATTCTTTCCTTCGTAGATCCCGTGAGATCGATTCGGATATGACATCATGTCGAACTGCTTGTTCTCTTTGATCAACTCATTGATGAGCAGTTCGGCGCTTTGGTAGTGGACGTTGTCATCGGCCGTACCGTGGATGAGAAGGAGGTTGCCTTTTAGGTTCTTGGCGTAGGTGATTGGCGAACCTGCAATGAAGTCTTCCATGTTTTCAGATGGCAAGCCCATGTAGCGCTCTTGGTAAATATTGTCGTAGATGAGCTGGTTTGAAACGGCTGCTACAGCGATACCTGTTTGGTATACTTCTGGAAATTTAAAAAGTAGATTCAGGGTCATGGATCCGCCTCCGCTCCAACCCCAAACACAGACACGATCTTCGTCTAGGTAGGGTAATTTTAAAATCTCTTTGGCAGCCAAGCCTTGGTCTTGGGTATTGACAACACCAACTTTTCGATAGATGCTTTTACGCCATTCGCTACCGAGGAGTGCAGGTGTTCCGCGATTATCCATGTCGATGATGACATAGCCTTGTTGCGCCATATAAATGTTCCATAAGCTAATGTGGCGGTCGATAGCGACCTGTCCCCATGGCTCACCATAAACGTGGAAGAGAACGGGATACTTTTTGGTTTTGTCGAAAGACGGCGGCAGAATCATACGTGCATCTATCGTGATGCCTTCAGCTGTCGTGACTTTTGTAAACTTAACGCTTGGTAGGACAATTTTGCTGAGCTGCTTTGCGAACTTTTCATTTGAAACAAGACCTTTAATCGGCTTGTGGTCTGGTAGACTTATGAAGCGAACCGTCTGCACGGCCGTCACACTTTCATGCGAGTGAACCGCATACTTTCCGTTAGGAGAAACGTCATAGTTATTAAAGCCTGAGAATTCCGCTGGCGTAATGCGGTTCACGTTTCCTTTCCCTGAAAGATCTGTTTGGAAGAGATAGCGTTGAGTGCTATTTTCAGGAGAGGCAATGAAGAAAACCTTATCTTTTGTTGCAGGTCGCATGGAAGCTACATCGTAGTCAAACGGGGTGATGAGCGTTTTTTCACCAGTCGCGATATGGACCTTATAAATGTGTCTCCATTTGTCACCTTCCGTCATTCTTAGGAATGCAGTATCGTCATCGACAAGCGTTAGATTGTTCTCGCCCCATCCACTCGCCGAAGCATCTGGATAACCGATGTCTACCCATGTATCTTCCGTTTCTACATAGACTTCTTTGAGTTCTTTTGATGACGGTGTGTAGCTCCAAACCGTCAATTTATTTTGATGACGGTTGATCTGTTGGATTAACAACAGATCTGCATTAACCCACTGCATTCCGGGTAGATAGTTTTCTCGGGCACCACCTGGAATAGGAATCCATGTGGTGGTTAGTGTAGTAAGGTTGAATACACCCACTTTTGCCGCTGATGGCTCTTGACCAACCTTCGGGTATTGCAAAGGAATCGGCTCTGAATAGATCGAGTCGGTATTGTTGATCATGTAGAAGGTTCCTGTGGAAGTTGCATCCAACTGCCAATAGGCGAGGAGCTTGCCTGTGGCGTTTAGGCTGAATCCATCGCGCATTCCAAACTCCTCTTCGTACACCCAATCAAAGGTTCCATTAATGATATCTCCGGTGCCATCTTCGGTTAACTGTATAATCGTGTTTGTCTTAACGTTCTCCTTATAAACATTAAATTTGTGGACATAATAGGCGAACTTATTATCCGCAGAAAATTTGGCAAACATTAGCGAAGAAGAGGGTAGCGATGCGCCAAGTTGACTCAACGATTTACTCGTCAAATCATATACCCAATAATCTCCCTTAGTATTTGATCTCCAAACGCGACTAGAGTTAGTGAAGAGTAAGACTTTGCTTCGATCTGGAGAAAGGGTGAAGCTTTCAATCTTGATTGATTTATCTTCAACTTTAAGTTGTTCTGCGGAGACGAAAAGCGTTCTAGCTTGTGATTTGCTGTCGTAGCGTACGAGCTCATCCGCACCTTTTACGGTGCTTGATTTCTCTTTGATGACGTAGCCTTGGCCGTCTTCTATCCATTGGATAGAGGGTGCTCGATCTGCCCTGAATTCTCCTGAGTAGATGCGGTCGATGGAGAGTTTGCGGCTGTCGATTGGTGCTTGCGCCAAAACCCAAGAGAGGGACATGAGCACACCTGTAACGAGGAGGAAGTAACGGAGGTGGTAGAAAGACATTGAGCAGATGGTTGTAGCGTACACAGGTTGGAAGGTAATTTCTAGAAGTTAATCGTCAGGTCAAAGGGCTTAACTAATTCACTACAAACCGTCAGATCAATAGGCTAACCCAGTTAGGAAGTGAGTATCGAAGCTTACTATAACATTTAGCTGGTCGGTAGATCTGACGGTTCAGCATATCCAAACCCAGCGGCTTGAGCAGAGCTCAGCAGACGCCGTTGTGAACCTAAAACGCCAACCAATGCCCCTTGAACTCACCTTTCGAGTTGTACTCCAGTCCCGGCAGCGGAAACTTGATGTAATTCAAGCCTTCAAACAAACTGCGAAGAAAGCGTGAGTGTGTTGGGATTTTCGTCCAATCAATATCGAGCGATAAGTAAAATTGGCGGTATCGTTATTCCGGCGGTAGCCTGTTACCGCGATAGAACCTCCTGTTTTGAGACACCTGCGCGGCGTAAAAATCTGTAGCCCCAATCGCCATGGAGGTATGCCCCGAACGCATGACCTGCTTTGTCTACTTGATTGTGACCTGCCGCATCGTTGTAAAAGGTGAAGGGCACGCGCTCGCGGTCGGTGTACCAGTTGGCGTCGAGAAAGGAAAGTCCGCCGATGAAGAATACTCCTCGCGTAATTAAGGCTGTGCGGAGGCGTCTCTTATTAAGGGTGTCAGGGTATTGTCTAGCAGCGTACTGCCCATTGGCTAAT
>CALDUE010000113.1 GCA_937923485.1 uncultured Saprospiraceae bacterium | reverse complement strand
TCAAAGGTAAGGCGAACGATCGTAACCAAAGCGTTTGTCTTACGTCAAGATACAACACAAACGCTGAAAGCAGGTCAAGGATTACTTCTTGAGGCCGATTTCACGTAAACGCTCATCGAGATACGCACCAGCCGTGATTGGTTCGTAGGCATTAGGACGCTCAGCTGTTATAGTAGCTGGCAAAGCCGTGAGGTCCATGTCAGCTTCAGGGTGCAGGAAGAATGGAATACTCAAACGATCGGTATGCCACTCCTCGCGAGGAGGGTTAACTACACGGTGAGTGGTCGAACGTAGATAATTGTTGGTGAGTCGTTGAAGCATGTCTCCAACATTGATGACGATTTCATCTTCTTCTGGAAGGACATCGACCCACTCGTTGTCTTTGGTGAGTAACTGTAAACCACCGCTGCTTGCACCTACCAAAAGCGTAATTAAATTGATGTCCTCATGCTGCTCAGCACGGATTGCACTATCGGGCTCGCTTGTGATTGGGGGATAGTAGATCGCACGAAGAATGGAGTTACCATACTTTATTTTCTCATCGAAGAAGTGCTCTTCTAAGTTAAGATAAATGGCAATCGCACGGAGCAAGTTTGTACCCGCTGCTTGAAAAGCCTTGTACAATTCACGTCCCTTTTCGCTAAACTCCGGCACCTCCTTAACCTGAGGATTGGGTGGGGTTTTGGCGAAAGCCGGATGACTCGCAGGCACCTCTTGTCCTAACTGGAAGAACATCTTAAGATCTGCCACTTGACTCTGCTTGGCATGCTCCTTTCCGAAAGATGTGAAGCCACGCTGACCGGCCATACCTTTAAACTCGTACTTCTCCTTGACCTCGTTGGGCAACTTGAAGAATTCCTTTGAAGCGCGGAAGTAATCGTTGATCAATTGCTGATCGATGCCGTGATTCACAACACCGACAAAACCCGTGTCTTGAAAGGCATCACCAACTTGCTTGACAACTTCGGCGCGCTGAGCGGCATCTCCATTGACGAATTGACCTAGATCGATGAGTGGAATAGCACGTTGCTTTGACATAGCGGCAGTTTAGAACTTGATTTGAGCGTGAAAGTTAACGTTTCGGCTTGTATTTACTCTCCGTAAGTATTCTTTGACTGTCTTTTTCGTCAATAAGGTCCTGCAAGCGGAGGTCTGGGCGTCGCTCCATGTACTGTTCGACGATGTTCATACCCACCCAATTCGCATTCCCGCCAGGCGCTTCGGGAGGCATTCCAGGGGCATTGGGACTAGGTCCGACGTGCTTGCCGATGAGCCCTGGATTTGTTTCATAGAGTAATTCTTTGTCAAGGTAGTGTGCCCACATTTCGAGCTCATTGTTTTCCAACCAAGCCAACTGATCTGCACTAAAGCCCAGCACTGCTGTATCGGCCACATGTGGCAAGAGGCGCTCCTTGATGTATAGTAGCTTCCCGTTATGAATCATGCGATCCAACATGCGCTCACCTTTAGCTTCGTCCATTTGCCCACTCACCCAGGCTTCTATCGCACGTGAAGCAATGTGATCAGCATTCATGGAGCGCTGGATGTACCTCGGAACCACTGCTGGGTCGTAGGCCGAAAATCCATCCCCGAGGTAAAAATCTAATCCGATGCCAAGCATGGCTTCTCCATAGGTAAAGGCCCCTAATGTCAGTTCGCTAGGATAGGTAACGATTGTAGGCGTAGGCTTTTCAGGAAAATAATGCTTTGCATATTTAAATGCCTGCATCAAGTCAACTTGCCATTTCTGTTTTGCATTGACGGGGAAAGCGACTTGGACCGAATCCAGGAGCTTGCGCAAGGCGGGTTGTTTACTCCATGCGACCACCATTGCAGAGTCCTGACTTCGCAACCTTCCAGGAAGCAAAAGTTCTACCCAAACACTATCGTAGAATACAGGGTATTGCTCGCGGAGTACCTGCGCACCGTTAAGCGTGCTATCAAGGTCACGAACATTCGCCAAATCATCCTCAAACCTGCGTACCGTTAGGTCCAAATCGATCCCAGAGACATCGGGCACAGGAGGTCCGTCAGGCGTACAAGCTGCTAAAGAAAAAAGTAGAATCCAAAAACAAATTCGATGCATATCACCTGATACTGTAAGTTCGTTCTGCGTTTCAGTATGTACTGTTACACTTTAGTTAAACACTATAACTCGCTATGCTCAAGCAGATTTCACTCATCTCCGCTGCCTTGCTCATTATTTGCACTTCCGTGACTGCGCAAGATGCTAACAACTTTCGATTCGGCATTCAAATTAGTCCTTCCGTCAGCTGGATGGACACCGATGACAATCGCATCACTTCTCAAGGTGCTGCATTGGGACTCAAGTTAGCCACCCAAGCAGAGTTCGTTTTCGCTGACAAGTATTCCTTCGCCACGGGTCTAGGCTTCCACTTCAACAGCGGTGGAACGTTGCAGTCTCAATTTGGTGGGCGCTTCTTCACCCAGAGTATCAACGAAGGCGAACCTTTTAACGATCCTGACAATCTTACGGGAGAACAGGTCGAACTTGATTATTCAATCCAATACATTGAGATTCCGCTTGCGCTAAAACTGAGAACGCGTGAATTTGGTACCCTTACCTACTATTTAGAAGCCCCAATCTTTACCCTTGGCTTTCGTGGCAAAACCACAGGTGGACTTTCTGGAGGGGGTATTACTGAGTCAATTGAAGATCTGTCAATCAAACAAGAAGTCAATCCTTTTGCCTTCAGTTGGGGTTTTGGTGGTGGAATCGAACACAGCATTCTCGACGGGACACGGCTCTTTGCAGGACTCACCTTTCAGCGCATGTTTGTGGATGCTACCAGGGATACAGCAGCTAGAGGCTACGTCTACTCTGGCCGAACAGCCACAGATGATCCAACGGCGACGATAAATAGTTTGACGTTGCGGTTGGGGATACTTTTTTAAGGAGAGGCGGGACGTGGGATTTGAGATGTGGGATCGCTGATAGGTACGCAAAACCAGCTGCTTCCGCTTTCCGAAGCGGGCTGGTTTTTCTTGGTATATAAGATGTCAGATTTCGGATTTCGGAAAAAAGTACACTGACCATTTCATTGCTGGATCGCTCGTTTTTCGCTGCTGGACCACTACGTTGCTAGACAGGATGGAAAGATCCAACGCGTCTATTTGGAACATCCAGTCCCGTGCAAAGCCCCGCTTATCGCGTGGGCCAAGACACGAGGATCCACGTACTACGTACGGGACTTTGCGACCTTGCGTAGACCGCAGGTCCTTTGCGATTCAATTCGTCTTACCCGCAACCGTTGCGATTCAATTTAGCCCGCAGGGCACTTTGCGGTTCAATTCTTCTTACCTGTAATCCGCACATTTCAACTCACCTAGTATAAAGCCAGCCTGAGCGGAGCTCAGATGCCGCTGGCATCCCCTTGCTTGCACATCCTGAATAAGCGTCATAAAATTCGGAATTCAAAACGGCTGCAGACGCAGTCAAAGGCGTCCCGTAGAATTAATGGGTTCAAAATTCTCCCCCTCCTGTCTAGAACATTTAAGACCAAGAACAACCAGTGTTGTACTTTCGTGCTTTAAGCGACACACCATGGCTATTGACGTCCTCCTCGGACTACAATGGGGTGATGAAGGAAAAGGCAAAA
>CALDUE010000112.1 GCA_937923485.1 uncultured Saprospiraceae bacterium | reverse complement strand
GATCTCTGAGTAGTCGGACTGACTCGGTTGAGCGGCCGCGCGACTAATTTTGGTTTCATCTGGAACTGTCCTGCTTGGAGTGAGTGGAAATGAATAAGAGGAATACTTACACAACTGTTGAGCAGTGCTGAATGCGCCTAGCTCGTTGCGTGAATAAGAAGGCGTCACTAGTCCCGTAGGCCTGCGGGATTCGTTTTCTTCTGAAAAGAAAAGGTGAGAAAGGGAGCACCATCTTCGAATTATTAAATTCTTGATGCTAAGTAATAGATATCGTATATAAACAGATGACTCCGTTTCGCACGAGAAGAAATAGCATTGCTTTCGCAGAAATAATTAAGCTGTGCTACAGTCGACATGACAGGGGCGCTGTTGCGCATAGAGTTCGGTTTCCTACAAGGCCACAGCGCTTAGGATGAGTGGAATTTAATCTAAAATTTAGCGCATTCATAAATGCCAGTCACTTCCAAGCAAAACTCTATTCTCATGAATACTCAACACTACCGTAGAATCACCTGCTCACTAGCATCGCCAATACTTAAAATGTAAAGACCAGAAGGCGGACGGTCCATTAAGTCAACTTGATACGTTCCGTCTAGAAGCTGGGACACCTGTATGCCAGATACTTCCCGACCAGCTATAGAGTACAATTTAATCTCATCGAGAGCCACAGGCGTACGAGTTAGAAATTCAATCTTATTACCAACAGGATTCTGCCGAAGCTCAATTTCTTGAGAAGTGCTAAGCAGACCTGTGTTTGGATTTGGAGCTTGAAATGCAGGAGCTACACGCGGACTAAACGAGACGTTATGCAGTACCCCTAAGCCTAGACCATGCCTTGCCGTGGATCCTGGCATAAATAATTTATTACCCCGCTTTTCAATCGAAAAGAATCGATCCAATTGAGAAATCACATCGGCCTCCGAAATTAAGCTAACAACTGATGTATCTTGGAGGTCGAGTAGCTTTACTGTCCTGGATTCACCATTGGTTATGTTCTGTAGAAAGGCGACACGTTGAAAGTCTAGAATTTTATAGCCTGTTCCAGAAACGTTTAAGGCTGGATTATTAATGCTATTCAAAGCGAACGCCAAATTCTTTCCTCCATCAACCGATGAGACACGTGTCCATAAAGCATTTTCATTTGATTGACCTCCGTTATTGACTGGAGAACCTGTATAGCTAAATACATTAATGGAATCATTTGCGTCTAGCATTAAATCAGAAACACTGAAGAAATTAGTTGCCTCTTGAACCCGCGTACTCCAGATTATAACCCCCGCACTGTCAATTGCGAGCAATACTAGCTCATTAACGGTAATCGTTGAGTTTGAGCCATACTTGGTATTCTTAAGCAATATAAAGGTCGTATCCGCATTGGTTTCTATATCGACAATACTGATGTAAGTATCGTCTATAACAGAAAGATTAACTACCCAGTTCTCAAGGCCTGACACTCCATCCACGCTTTTGATTGAAAAGGAATCCAATCGCATAGAAAATCTGCTGTGCCATACATATCCTTCTGGCGTAGGGTAAAAATTAGTTAATGATCCACCATCATTGACCTGATGACTCCAACATGTATTTCCTGAGGTGTCAAAGCAATGCGCCTCAGTGTAAAGATACCTGCGCACGGTTGTTGGACTACCAACTACTGGCTCATAGATATCGGTCATTGTCACCACGTTTTGGCTTGATTCATCCACGCGCATCGGATAGATCATTGTAGGAATGCCTTCTGTGATAAGCGAAAATCCTTGTTGCAAAGTTTTGTTGTCGTAAGCTGTAAAACTTGCTCCGGGAGCGAGCAAATCTCCAAAGGGATCCGTGATGAATATCTTTTCTGCTGAAAGAACGTATTCTACTGGATTAAAGTAATCTGTACCTCTGTAATCCTGAAACCTTTTAAGGGTGTCTAGCGTCTGAATATCCACAATAGAATTTTCAAAAGTTCGCTGTAATCCTTCCATGAAAAATTGCTGAAACAAAAAGGGGGTGTTTCCTATGGGCAAGATTGTTATCTCTGGAAACACTAGACTAATCTCATTAGAACTTTCTACTGTATTAGCAAAGGTTCGTTCGCCATTGTTGCTCAAATCGAATGAAGCTATTTCTAATCGATCTGGGTTTTGTTGAGCAATATAGACGATGCTATCTATAAGTAGAGCGTCTCCATTACTGCTAGTCAAAGTAGATGAGTCTAATTCTTGTTGGAAAACGACATCTCCAGTAGAATTCAGCTGTAGATAAGCGTGGTCAGATTCATTTGAGTACTCGTAAATACCTATTGCAGCAACCTTATTCCTGCTTTGAACAGCACTTAATTTAGACGCGGGTAGTCCGTTAGGTAAAAGGTCAACCCTATATATTTCTGAAACTGATTCGTTTGCAAAGTCGATTGCAAAAATCACATTGTTGTGCACTACTCCGAATTCTCCTTGGAGGTCTACTAAGGCAGACTCAGACCTGAATGTACCTCTACGTTCGTATGCGATATTATATAGCTCATTGCCATTTTCATCGATGCCTACAATTCGCTGTTCATTATTATCATTATAAAGAAAGAGTAGATTAGAGGTATCAATCTGATATACCGAGGTTGGCCTTCGGTCTGAAAAAATTGTAAAAGGTGTTGTGTCTAAAGGGTTTCCATTTAGATCAAGGTCAATGTACTTAAGGTCATTAGGCTCTGTGTAGTGGACAGGATCTTCAGCATAGAGTCTTACGCCGTTCGCATGCTCGACGGCAAGGAAAAATTCACTGTAGCCATTATAGCTCGGCTCTCCATAGCCATATCGCCAGAGTTCATTCCCTTGAGCATCGATCGCTATTGCTGTGGCCTGCATGTAGGGCGCTGTTATCGTAGATGAACCAAAGAGAACAGTAATGTCGCCCGGTAGTGACACAGCAGCATTCAAGTTTACCTGCTTGTCTGGTGATCCAAGCTCCCGTCGTTCATGTGTAAGCTGGCCAAAGCAAAGGGAAAAACTTAGGCATAGTAGTGTTACTGAAGTAGTTGTTCTTAATGATAGCATTACGATAAATTTGATTCTAATATATGGAAGTCAACTCGGTAAAGGCTGTTCACTTCCCATCTATAGTTCTTCTTTGTCTGAAAGTAAACTAAAATTGATTTCGTGAGAGCTTGTCATTTGTCTCTATATATCCAAGTCTCCGCATAGTACCTTACCCTCATGATCTATCTCTTTAGGTTCACCACGTGCTGCTTAGTCTTCTTGGTTTTGGCATCCTGTGGTACTGCACCTCAAACGGACAGCCAACCTGCGCCCATCTGGCAGGACGAATTCAACTACACTGGCGAACCCGACTCCACAAAATGGGGATATGACCTAGGTGATTGGGGATGGGGCAACAATGAACTCCAAGCATATACCAGCTTACGCCAAAACAGTCGAGTCGAAAACGGTAAACTGATTATCGAAGCACATCGCACGATCTTGCAAGACAGTTTTGTGAAAGGAGTTGGTCGCGACAGCTTGGATAAGGGGCATTACACTTCTGCTAGACTTGTAACACGTGACACCAAAGAATGGAACAGAGGAAGGCTCGAAGTACGCGCCAAACTTCCCAAAGGCCTCGGCACATGGCCAGCCGTTTGGATGCTTGGCGAAGACATCAAAGAAGTTGGCTGGCCGCGCTGCGGGGAGATCGACATTATGGAACAAGTCGGCTACGATCCCGATACGCTCGTGGCTACTGTTCATACCGAAGCCTTCAACCACATGATCGGCAACCAGCACAGTAGCCGTATTGAGCTTAAAGGCATGGCCGAAGATTTCCATACCTACCAACTCGATTGGCAAGGAGACTCCATTCGGATTGGAGTAGACAGCATGTACTACTATACGTATCATAAACCAGACACCGCAACCCGAGCCAGTTGGCCGTTTGATGTGCCACATTACCTCTTATTCAACGTAGCTGTCGGCGGAAATTGGGGAGGGGAGTTCGGTGTCGACACCACGATTTGGCCACAACGCATGGAGATCGATTGGGTAAGGTTGTACGAGTAAGTTTGTGAGAACTAAAGCCGCGTTTGTCCGTTCGTGCTCACAAGCATTAATGCCTCTTCAGCCAACATGTACGACGTAATTATCATCGGAGGCGGACAAGCAGGACTAGCCGCGGCATACCACCTTCAACAAGCTGGACTCAATTACCTTATTCTCGATGCGCACGCCCGCATCGGAGACAACTGGCGCAAACGATGGGACGGTCTGCGACTCTTTACGCCCAATCGCTTCAATGCCTTGCCTGGCGACAAAGCCTTCCCAGGTAAACCTTATGACCTGCCAGATCGATTGGCCGTTGCTGACTATCTCGAGGATTACGTCCGCCGAAACGATCTTGCTGTAGCGCACATGGCAGAAGTAGTTAGCCTGCGTACGACCAATACGTCTGCACCTACTCGGCTAGCTCAAGATCAAAAACCTAGCTCTTTTTCCATCGAAACCACGGATGGAATACTGCGCGAAGCACACAACGTTATCCTCGCCACTGGCGCATATAGAACTCCTCGTGATCTGGGTTTTGCCGAAAGGCTGCCCCAGCAAGTAAAGCGTATTCACACTTCCGAAATTGAAGATCCGGCCTCGTGGCTTCCTGTCAACGCAGAAAAAGTGCTCGTGGTGGGAGCTGGAGCATCAGGTAATCAACTCGCCCAAACCTTCGTACAGATCTCTACGGCACGTCACCAAAACTTACAAGTCATTCTTGCGGGCGAAGACCCTGGAACGCTGCCCCGAAAAGTGCTCGGGCGTGACGTCTATGACTTCCTCTATGGCTTACATGTTTTGCCGCTCAAGGTCGACAGCATGTTGGGGAAGGTTTTGGCGAAAGCCCCAACCAAAGGAGAGATTCGAGTAGGAGAATCTGTGGATGTTACCGCCAAAGCAATGAGCATCATCCGACGCGGAAAACTCAGCGTTGTCGACAAGCACCGATTTGAATTCGAAACTGGAGATCCAATTGAAAACATCGATGCCGTGGTTTTTGCGACCGGCTACGAGAACCGCTATCCTTTCCTTGGCATCCCTGAAGCACTCACGGATTCAGGCAAACCCAACCACGAACTTGGCGTCTCGCCTGTGCGAGGGCTTTACTGGATGGGTCTCCATCAAATGCGCCGAATTAACTCCTCGCTCCTTGGGGGAGTCGCCAAAGACGCTGAGGAAATCGTGGCCCAGCTCAATAAATCCTACAAAGCACACTAAGTGCGCCTCAGCTGTCGATATAGCTGATGACAAATTAGCGCTATGGATTTGAAGGGGAAAAACAGCCAGGTTTAACGCAAAAACAGGACGTAACTACCACTTATATGGTATAGTATAACTTTTACATGTGGCATTGATGTTGTATTTGTTTCATTGATGTCTAGTCTCCAAAAATCGAAAAGCGCTTCTACGAAGCTCAGAGCCGTACTTGTATTGACTGCTTGTATTCTTGTCTTAGCAGCATCGCTGCGGTACCAGAAATATCAAAATATCGTAGAGCAAGCGGAACGCCTGACCTTAGAGTCTCTCCAGAATGTGGTTTGGGGACTCGCCCAATCCATCGATGGCTCCGAGCACCAACTTCTGCAAGAGAAGTACGGGCAAAAGGATCAAATCAGGTCAAATGATCAGGATCCGCTTTATCACAGTCTTCATCTCAAGCTTGCCAAAGCCCAGCAGCATCTAGGGTACGAAACACCTATTTACACCTACACAACCACTGGAAACGGCCAAGAAGTTGTTTTCATTGGAACTTCAGCCAAGGCGCCTTATTTCAGGCATGAATGGAGTTCTGCACCTCAGGCGCAGCTCGATACTTATGGTAATTATCTCGCCCTACCTAAATATTCCGATAGTCACGGAACTTGGCTATCGGCATGTGCGCCAATTTTCAATGATAAAGGTGAAGTTGTGGCAATGGTACAAGCAGATCGTTGCTTCGATCGCTTCATTGAACAAGCTGAGCAGAAAGCATTTGCTGGCTTGTGGTGGAATGTGGTTTTAATTTTCGGGCTTGTCTTTTTCATTTGGAATTACATGTCTAACCTCATTGATAAAGAGGAAAAAGCAAAACAAGCGCTGCTGAAAATAGTCGAAGAAAAAACGCAGCTTACAGAGCGGCTTGCCTTAAGAGAAAAAGAATTGGAGCAGCAAAAATCACTTTTACTTGATAAGAATCAATACTTAGAGGATTTTGCAAATATTGCCTCTCACGACTTGAAGTCGCCGCTTCGTGGCATCTCTAATTTTGCTGGCCTGCTTGAACGTAGACTAGGTCCTTCAACAGAGTCTTCTGCTACTGAATACGTCGCCTACATCAAGTCCAACGCAAAGCGAGCGCTCAAACTGGTAGATGGAATTCTGAGCTACTCCAAGCTGGGCAAGAATGCACAGAAAAATGTCTCTTGTAACTTATTAGAGGTTACACATGATGCACTCTCAAACCTAAATGCAGTTGTCGCTGAACGCAACGCACAGGTAAAGATCAGTCATGATCTACCGACGGCTATCTGCGACCCAGTTATCGTTACTCAACTCTTCCAGAACCTTATAGGTAATGGCTTGAAGTACAATGAATCTGAGACACCAACAATCACTGTCGATACGCAAATCGATGAGCAGCTGCGACAGGTGATTTCCGTCACAGACAATGGAATTGGAATTGCAGACGAGTACAAAGAGAGCGTCTTCGAAATGTTTAGGCGCCTACACTCAGGAGATGAGCAATACGAAGGATCGGGCATCGGATTGGCCTTCTGTATGCGCATCATTGACTCATACGGCGGCGAGATGTGGCTAGAGTCTGAAGAGGGTGAGGGCTCTACGTTTTTCTTCACGCTACCCTTGGCATTTGCAGAGGCTCAAAACTGTCAGGTGGAG
>CALDUE010000111.1 GCA_937923485.1 uncultured Saprospiraceae bacterium | reverse complement strand
AGCATGTGGTTGCCATCATCGAGCATGCTGATGGTAACGGTCTTGTCGTCGTAGGTGATCGCGACGTTAGAAAGGTCTGCCTGACGCTTAGTCGCATGTTTTTCGGTGGTCTTGCTTGCACCAGCAGGAGGTGTCGGCGCGCCAAACAACTCAAAATTGATGCGATCCTTCGGTGTTCCACTTGCTTCAAGCGACTCGCTTACTGCACGGATCATTGGCTCAGGACCGCAGAGATAAAAGGCATCGACAGCCTTCGGGTCGAAGAGGGTTTTGGCGAAAGCTGAACACTTGTCACCGTCCAAACGACCGAAGAACAACTCCGTCCCGAGGTCTTCTCGACTCAACACATGATACAGGCGAAGGCGGGTGAGGTGCGTATTTTTCAGCCCTTCCAATTCTTCACGGAAGATGATGTCTTTGCCACTCTTGTTGCCGTAGAAAAGTGTGACCAAGGCATCTGGATACTGCTCTAGGACTTCTTTCGTAATACTCGCGATGGGCGTTATCCCACTACCTGCCGCAAAACACACGACGTGATTCACCGCTTCATCTCCACCAACGAAACCGCCCATCGGTGCCATGACCTGTAGGCTATCTCCGACGTTAAGTTTGTCGTTGGCGTAGGTGCTAAACCGACCGCCTTCGACTTTTTTGATCGCCACGCGCCATTCCTTTTCAAAAGGAGCAGAGCAGAGACTGTATGACCTGCGAAGATCTTCACCATTGATAGTCGTGCGTAAGGTGAGGTACTGACCTGCCTTGTAGACGAAGGTCTCGGCCAGGTCGGCTGGAATATTGAACGCAACGGAAACGCAGTCATCAGTTTCATTACGAATGTCTGCGACTGTAAGGGAGTGGAATTGTGGCATAGCTAGGGAATGCAAAGCTAGTCGATCAGGGCAAAAAAAAGAGGGTGCATTACCGCAGTAATGCACCCCTTTTCAATAGGTTTCGATTGGAGCTGGCTTAGCAGATTATGCTAGGCAGCTTTGAGCTTGTTGATGTGCTTAGCTAGGCTAGACTTCAAGTTCGCTACTTTATTTTTGTGCCAGATGTTGCGCTTTGCAACACGGTCGATGAGGCTGAACACTTTAGGAATGAATTCCTCAGCTTTCTTGCCGTCCTCGAGTTCACGTAGACGCTGGATAGCGGTACGAGCAGTTTTCTTGTAGTAGCGATTGTGAATACGCTTCTTCGCGTCTTGACGTACGCGCTTCTTTGAGGATTGGTGATTTGCCATGTTGACTTCTTTCGA
This sequence comes from uncultured Saprospiraceae bacterium, assembly GCA_937923485.1. Lineage (GTDB taxonomy): Bacteria > Bacteroidota > Bacteroidia > Chitinophagales > Saprospiraceae > CALDTK01. Next base: position 3,180 of record CALDUE010000111.1, on the reverse strand, counting down.
ATTGGGGCGCAAATATACGCGCCTTTTTCTTTCATATCACCTGTAAATTTAGATATTTTCTTTCAGACAATCCGAGATACAAAATCAGGCAGGTCAACACAGGTAGCGAGGTGACCTTCGAGGTGCTCGACAGGGGCCTTATTGCCAGCTAACCAAACGACGTCAACTTTTGCTCCCAGAGCGCCCATAACGTCGCAACGGTAGGAGTCTCCAACGTACAGGACCTGTTTTGGCGAAAGCTGTAAGTCTGCTAATGCACGATTGAAAAATGCGGGATGAGGTTTCATTTCAACGCCATCACTTGAGAAGTGCATGGCCTCAAAATGTTGGTTAATTTCCCACGAAGGCATGTTGTCCAGCCATCTCTTTTTTGGTGCCCAAAGGTTGCTCAAGACACTCAGCGGATATTTATCGGCAAGTTGATCCAATGATCGCTTGTGCGTTTCAGGCAGCACTCCAAGTTCGTGAAGGGCGAAGGTATCGGTGAGTTCTTCCACGATTTCCTCAGGAAGTTCGACGTCTGCGGTATCCTTTATGGCCTCTTGAACACTCGGGAAACGATGGTAATATGCCTCGTCGATGTAGCGAACAGCCAAGTGATCATAGGCTTGGCGCACGAATTTTTGAGCTTCTGATTCGCTAAGACTCGTGTAGCCAGTTTTGACGTAAGTCTCCCCAAAATTCTGACTTTCGTCAAAACGATCGAACTCAAAAAGAAACGTGCCGTTCATATCGAGCATCAAGTGGTCATATTTGCCGAGGTCAATTTTCATACTTGAATGCTACGTTTGCTTTCGCCAAAACCTACAACAAAGTGGAGATAGCAGAGCTCTAATGGAGAACTTTGACAACAAAGAAACACCTCTTCTTACACTTACGTAACCTTAATGGTCTAGGCTAAGCGAAGGTGTTTAGCTTTACCCCGCACTACAGTACAAATTAGCTATGAGCGACTACAGTTTCATTGCCAACGCACATCCTTCTTTCATCGAGGATCTTTATAAGAACTACCTCGAAGATCCGCAGAGCGTAGAAGAGAGTTGGCGCACTTTTTTTAAAGGCTTCGATTACGCAGGTTCTCCCGATGAAAACGGAAGTTCGAACGGAGCTGCAGCCAGTAATAATGGGCATGTCAGCAATGTGAGCGAGAGTAGCTTCGTGAAAGAAGTTAATGTGCTTGCGCTCATCAAAGCGTATCGCAATCGCGGTCATTTAGAAGCGACGACCAATCCACTCAAAGCACGCAAGGATCGCCAAGCGAACCTCAACTTGGAAGATTTCGACCTTTCAGAAGCAGATTTAGATACCACCTTTCAAGCGGGTATCGAAGTAGGCATGGGCGCAACCACGCTCCGCAAGCTTGTGGATCACATGCGTGAGGCTTACTGTGGTAACATCGGGTATGAGTATCACCACCTCGGCAATCGCGAGAAGCGTCGCTGGATTCGCAAACGTATAGAACGAGGCATCAAGAAAGATTTTGGTCTTACAGATGAGATCAAACTCCGCATCCTCGATAAGCTCAACGGAGCGGTAGGTTTTGAATCTTTCCTTGGAAAGAAGTACGTCGGTCAGAAACGCTTCTCACTAGAAGGTGGTGAAAGTGCAATTGCTGCACTCGACGCCGGTATCCGAGCAGGAGCCGACCAAGGTGTCGAAGAAGTGGTGATTGGAATGGCCCACCGTGGTCGTCTCAATGTGCTCGCCAACATCATGGGCAAGACCTATGAGCAAATCTTCAAGGAATTTGAGGCGACAGAAGATCCAGGTGAAATTTTCGGCGATGGAGACGTAAAGTATCACCTAGGCTTTTCGAGTCAAGTCGAAACGTCTTCAGGTAAGAATGTTCACCTCAAGCTGGTTCCCAACCCAAGTCACTTGGAGTCTGTCGATCCAGTAGTCTTGGGTTTTGCGCGTGCAAAAGCAGATTCACTTTACGCGAGTGATTACGACAAAATCCTACCGATCCTCATCCACGGTGATGCAGCCGTTGCTGGTCAAGGCGTTGTGTATGAGGTCGTCCAAATGAGTCAGCTCAATGGCTATTCAACGGGCGGGACAATTCACTTTGTAATTAATAACCAGATCGGCTTTACCACCGATTGGGATGATGCACGTTCAAGTACTTATTGTACGGCGGCGTCATCGCTTGTGCAGGCACCTGTGCTGCACGTAAATGGTGATGATGTCGAAGCGGTAGTGTTTGCCATGCAATTTGCTGTCGACTACCGACAAAAGTTTAATGGAGATGTCTTCATTGATATGGTGTGCTACCGCAAGCATGGCCACAACGAAGGGGATGATCCGAAATTCACACAACCGCATCTATACGAGTTGATCAACGATCATCCCGATCCGCGTCAGGTGTATGTGAAGAAGCTTGTTGAGCGCGGCGAGATTTCAGCAGCCCGAGCGAAGGAGATCGAAGACAACTTCAACGACTTCCTGCAGGAGCGTCTGGATGAGGTAAAGCAAAAAGAGCTGCCTTACAAGTATCAGGATACAGAAAAGGCTTGGAAGAAGCTCCGTAAACGTGTGGATGTTCCAGAAGCCGACCTTTATCCAGAAACAGGTGTAGCGCTCAAAACAGTTGATAAGGTATTGACTGCGATAATGGATCTTCCAGGAGACTTCCATGCGCTTAAAAAAATGACCCGCCTTTTCAAGAGTGCCAATAAGCTTATCGAGTCCGATAAAATGGATTGGGCGCTGGCTGAATTGACAGCCTACGGTTCTATTCTTGACGAAGGGAAGGACGTACGTATGAGTGGTCAGGATGTGAAGCGCGGTACGTTTAGTCACCGCCACGCCGTCCTCCAAGATGTAGAAAAAGATGCGGAGTACAATCGCCTTTCACGCATTAGCGACAAGCAAGGGGAGTACCGCATTTTCAATTCACTTTTGAGTGAATTTGCCGTAATGGGCTTTGAGTATGGATACTCTTTGGCCAACCCGCAAAACCTCGTCGTGTGGGAAGCTCAGTTTGGTGACTTCTATAACGGCGCACAGACGATCGTGGACCAGTACATCACCTCAGCGGAAAGCAAGTGGGGTAGAATGTCGGGTCTAACCTTACTCTTGCCGCACGGTATGGAAGGTCAAGGTCCAGAGCACTCATCTGCACGTGTCGAGCGCTTTTTGCAGCAGTGCGCGGGCTTCAACATGATTGTAGCCAACGTG
>CALDUE010000110.1 GCA_937923485.1 uncultured Saprospiraceae bacterium | reverse complement strand
GCGTATCTCCCTCATCACCCGCAAAGCCTACGGTGGAGCCTACGATGTGATGAACTCAAAGCACATTCGTGCCGACTACAACTTCGCTTGGCCAAGTGCCGAGATTGCAGTGATGGGCGCGAAAGGTGCGAGTGAGATTATCTTCCGTCGCGAGATTCAAGCTTCCGAGGATCCTGCAGCCACACTTGCTGAAAAAGAAGCGAGCTACGCCAAGGAATTTGCGCATCCTTACCGTGCTGCGGCTCGAGGTTTCGTAGACGATGTTATCGATCCTGCTGAGACCCGCCGCGTCCTGTTGCGTTGTTTTGATTCGCTTTCGCTAAAACATGTGGAGCCGGTGAAGCGAAAGCATGGGAATATTCCGCTTTAAAACAGTCGTTTCGACTGGAACGAGCGAAGCCTGTTAAATAATAATTGTTAGTTGCTAATTGTCAATTGATAATGTCGTGACGCGAGCAGAATGTTGTTCTGAACGTGCGTCCCAATTCGTGCGTCCCGATCTCGTAGCCGCATAGCGCGCGTCGCTCGGACGTAGCATGCGATTTATCGCGCGATTGATTGTGCGTCCTGTCCGTGCATCCCTAAACGTGCGTCCCTATCTGAAATCCCACGTCCCACGTCCCAAATCCCACGTCCCACGTCCCACGTCCCAAATCCCAAATCCCACGTCTCAATTCCCACGTCTCGAACAACCTTAAGTCGCTAGCGTTACCTTGCAGCAAGGCGAAAGCCTACCGTAGACGCTAAGCCTTCATGCCGACCCTGAAACGCATCCTGAAATTCTTTGCTTGGGCAGTTGGAATTCTCCTTCTGTTGCTCATCATTTTGATGCTCTTATTGCGTGTTCCTGCTGTTCAAAACAAAATCCTCCAAACCGCTATTCCTACAATCGAAGAGCTTCTTGGAGGAGCAGACGTTGAGATTGGACGCATAGACCTCGACCTGTTTGACACCGCTTCTGTCGAAGGGATACTCATACGCGACCTTCGTGGTGATACGCTTGTCTTTGCACGGGAGTTGGGCGTAGACATTGGTGTCTTTAGCCTCTTTGGTGCTGAGCTTTTTGTAGATGAGGTCCGTTTGGAGGGGGCGGTGGTCAATGCTTATCAACTTGAGTCGGATTCTGCATTTAACTATCAGTTTATCATCGATGCATTTGCACCAGCTGAACCAAACGCCGTCGATACGAGCGCCTATGCGTTTACTTTTGGCTTGCGGACGGTGCTTTTGGAAAATACACGCGTTCGCTTACTCGACGAGCACGCGCCTTCAGATCTCAACGTGAAGTTGGGGAAGTTTGAAGTGGATATTCAAACGCTCGACTTAGATAACCTTGCCGTAGATATTGCAAATGTCGAAGTTGCAGATTTGCAGGGCTCTTACCTCATCTCTAAAGATGAATCAGGCGCGCTAGCTGCTCAATCGGTAGACACTACTCAGCTTACGGAAACTACTTTCCCTTTTGCAGATTTGCCGATTTCGGTAGGTCAGCTTTCGCTAAAACAGATTGATTTCTCCTTCGTAGATGAAAATCGGCCAAAAGTTGAGCTAGGTATCGATCCAAGTAACATCGACGTGCAATACCTGTTTGCAGAGGCTTCAGACTTTAAATGGGACAGCACTTCGATTGCGCTTACTTGGGATGAGCTTTCCTTCCGTGAACGAAGTGGAGTAGAGGTCAACAAGCTTGCCTTCGACTTTGAGTGTACAGACAGATCACTTGATCTAGAGAATTTTACCTTCAAGACCAGTGAATCAGCAATTCAGGCAACTGCGGCCATAGACTTTACCAATTTTGGAAGCTTCGTCAATTTAGATCCAAGCACCAAAGTCAATCTGCAATTTCAAGACTCTTACGTTTCCTTTCATGACATCCAGTTGCTTGCTCCGATGCTCGAAGATGCTGGTCTCAACTTGAACACAACTGCAAATATCTTTTTAGATGGTGCGGTTTCAGGATCATTTTCCAAGCTCAACCTAGATGGATTGAATGTTCGCCTTGGGAGGCAGACCGCCCTCATGGCTTCTGGTCTTATCATCAATCCTCTCGATCCGGACAAGCTCTCTTACAACCTTAAACTTTCAAAGCTGACAAGTAGCTATACAGACTTGAAGCGACTCACCAAAGGAATTGAGTTACCTGCAGGTTTGGCTGATTTAGGTAGGTTTAGTTTTAGCGGAAGCTTAAAAGGAACAACTGCTGATCTCGATGGAAAAAACCTCAACCTCAAAACCCAAGGTCGCACCATGTTTTTGGGAGATTTATCGCTCTCCAACTTGGACGACACCGATAACCTGTTTATAGATGCTCAGGTCAAGTCATTACAAACGAATGCCGAAGAACTAAAGAGCTTCATCCCCGATAGTCTTGCCGTCGATTTGTTAGCACTTGGGGATGTTGACTTTACAGGTTCATTCAAAGGAAGCCTCACCGACTTTGTTATAGACGGCAAGCTCAATTCAGCGCTGGGTAGTCTAATGGCTGACCTGAATGCCGATTTTAACGAGGACTATTCTGATGGAACGTATGAAGGAGCTTTGGGCTTGACGCATTTTGACCTTGGCACTTTTTTAAGGGATACCACATTAGGTCTGCTCACCTTAGACCTTAAATTAGATGGTAGCGGACTCTCCGTTGAAGACATTGCAAGCAAGCTAGAGGGTAAGATTGGTGAATTTACTTACTTAGGTTATACTTACCATGATATCGACTTTAATGGTAGATTAAATGAGGAAATGTTTCAAGGTTTTTTTAAGATCGATGACGAGAACTTGAAATTAACCTTTAAAGGTAGGCTAGATTTAAATGAGAATACCCCTGAGTTTGTCTTTAATGCTGAGCTGGATACCATCGCCTTACAACCGCTCAACTTATATTCTGAGCCATTCGGGCTGTCAAGTTCTATCAAGGCCGATTTAAGAGGGAACTCGATAGACAACATTGCTGGCAAGTTCCACCTAGACACCATCAGGCTACAAAATGGAGAAAAGACCGCATTTCTTGATCATCTGTTTATTGAAGCCAAAGACACTAGCTCAGGTCGATATCTTGAACTCAATTCAGATGTGCTTCGGGCGGACATTATCGGTCAATTTACAATCGAGGAACTGGTCGAAACGATCGTCTTGTATATCGACAGCTTTTTCCCAATATCAGATTATGTTCGAGCTTCTGCGATAGAAGAACAAATTGACGAATTTATTGAGGATCACAGTGTTGTCCGCAAACCACAAGACTTCGCCTTTCGATTTGAACTCGATGATCCGACTGAGATTGTTGCCTTATTCGACGACAATTTAGTAGCGTTAGACACTGCATCCTTCATTGGCACATTTAATCCCGAAGATAAATTGGATGCTAAATTTTATTTGCCAGGAATCGACTACGCTGGGACAATGGCAGATTCAGTACTAGCAGTAATATACGGCGAGAAGAAAGACCTATTGATTAAAACGCGTACTGTTAATCTTACAGTTGCCGATCGCCTCGTTCATGCTGTTAATGCCGACGTTAATCTTGGAAGAGATAGCCTACTGTTTACATTAGCTGTATTCGAAGATGCTGATTCTACTGTACTAGAAACTCAGTTGGCGGTAACAGATAATAAGCAAGGTAGGTATGTTGCATCTTTTACGCAAGACCTCGATATCATAGGAGAACTTTGGGAAATAGATCGCACAAATACCATTGAGTATTGGAACAATTACCTCAAGGTTGAAAACTTGAATTTCTCCCATGAAGGTCAGCGCATTTTAATAGCCTCTGGAGGCGAAGGGTCGGATGGGAAAGTTCTTCCAATCACCCTGGATATTGAGAACTACCGCCTCTCTGAACTTGAGCCGCTGGTTCCGATTGATAGTTTCACGCTAACAGGATTGGCGAACGGAAACGTCACCGTTGAAGACCCTTTCGGAGCACTCTACTATACGGCCAACTTAAAGATGAATGACATCGTCATGAATGGTGAGCCCGTTGGAGACTTTGTTGCTAACGCAAGTTCAGAAGGTCTTGATGAGCTCTTGGTTATCGACGTTCGATTGGATGGAAGTATTAACGATTTGGCAATTGCAGGGACCTATGACATCAATAATGGTGCTTTTGATTTGAGTGGAAATGTTGCTGCCCTAGAGCTGCGATTAATTGATCCGCTAGCCGTTGGGGTATTGTCAAACACAGAGGGCCTCCTAAAGAGCAAGATTGATATAAAAGGATCTCTCGACGAACCTTTGGTAAACGGTTTTTTGGCATTTGATAAAGCATCTACAACCGTAGAATTACTTGGAACTCAATTAAAAATCAACGATAGTCGTATCGATATCAGCGAAGGTCTGTTCGACTTCAACACCTTCGTGTTAACTGATTCACTAGACCAAACGGCAACCATAACGGGTACAATTGCACACAAATATTTTAGCGACTTTTTATTAGATCTAGACCTAAAAACGGATCGGTTTAAAGTATTGGGTACAGAGCCAAACCTTGATGAACTGTATTACGGTGATGTGTTCGCTGAAATAGATGCAGAGATCACGGGAGACTTCGATGTTCCGCTCATTCGGGGCACGGCATCGACGCTTGATGGTACCGCTATCACCATCGTTCCTCTGCTTAGTGTTAATGCGGTCAGTCAAGAAGACTGGGTTATCTATGGCAACCCTGAGACGTTTGTGCAAGATTCAACGCTGGAAAATGTGTACAATGCCAATAAACTTGGTCTTGATGTAAGAATTGTCGTCAAGGTTAAGAAAGACGCATTGCTTAATGTTCTGATAGATCCTTTAACGGGAGATGCATTGGTTGCCCATGGAGATGCTGAACTTGCAGTGAGCATGTCGCCTGAAGGAATTATCGAAGTAACAGGACTCTACGAGATTGACCGAGGTTCTTATCGATTCACCTTGCCTACGCTTGGAATAAAGCTTAAGCAGTACGAATTTGAGATGAAGAAAGGCAGTTACATGCGTTTCATTGGTGATCCACTCGACAGCCGTTTCGACATCACAGCGATCTACAAAACCGAGACAACCACTTTCGAACTTCTAGAGCTAGACGGTTCAGCTACAGAAGGGGCTCAGGCTGCTTCCGCCCAACGCCGACAAGAAGTAGATGTAAACATGGAGCTCGAAGGCACCTTCGATGAACCTGACATCAACCTGAGCATCGAAGTTCCTGAATCGGGCGGCACATCGGTAACCAATGACGTTCAGCGCATTTTGAATGGTTTATCAGAGCAAGATACCTATGAGCAAGTGTTTTCTCTGCTGGTCTTTAATAGCTTCAATGCTTTTGGAGGAAGTAGTACTGCCAGCCCTGGAAATCAAGGAGCTGCAATAGCCATAAACTCACTAAGTACCTTGGTGTCGAAGCAGTTGAACAAGCTCGCAGACAAAGCGATTGGTGGTTTTGACGTAAATATCGGTGTAGACAGCTATGTAAATCGTTATGACAACGGCAGCATTCAGAACACCGCAAAGGTAGACCTGTCTCGCACGTTGCTCAATGACCGACTTACAGTGACTATAGGTACTGATGTCAACGTGAGTTCTAACAACAGTCTAGTGGCAGGAAACAATGCTTCAGCCTTCCAAAGCAACTTTACACTACGCTACAGGCTGACTGAGAACGGACGTTATTTTGTGAGCGTTTTCCGCAGACCAGATTTCGACATCATTTCTACTAACTCACCCTTCGAAAACGGCGTAGGAGTGAGCTATTCCAAGAAGTTTAACTAGTCCAGAATTAAGATTAGCTTCAGCCTTTGATACTACGATGATTTCGCGATAAGCGATTACATTTGTCGCCTAAATTTGACCCATGGCCTTCGAGCAACTTATCAATGAACTCAATCGGTTACAACGCCGCATTTACGAGAGCTACCGCGAGTTCAACACCACTCAAGATAACTTGGACAGCAAGGAGTTGATTGACTTCTTCTATCAACAAGCAGCTCAACGTAAGACTTACTATTCGACTATCAGAGAGTCGATTAAGTCACTTGGACAGATGCCCGCGGATGTCACTCACCCCTTCAGTGATGCAGCTGATGAGATCTTCACAGATATCAAAACATTCTTCTCTACGGAGGATGACAAAATGATCCTTCAAGAGGCAAAAGCAGTAGAGCAGCGCCTTGTTTCGGCATATGATCAGGTATTAGGCGTTGCAACCGTATCACCTGAGTTAGCCAAGATTCTCAACGAGCAGAGAGATGAAGTTGCGCGCGACCACGAATTGATCTCACGCGAACTCGACAAGGTCAGCCACCACTCCTAATCCGAATTAGCGTTTTTAAATAGACAAGCTCTAACCCATAAATTGTCTCGAAACACCTCAAACAGGATGGTCTAAAATCCTGTTATGCTTCCTAAAGAGCTTTTATGCCAACCGAAAAATTCGGACCCTATAGCTTGCGTTTTCATGACGCTCTATGGTATAACGGCATAAGATCGATGCGTTTACCCTTTTACTTCAGCATGCTGGTGCTATCCTTATGCTCGACGGGCTGTTCCGTGTCGCAGTATTTGGATAAGGGTAAGCCGCTGTACCATGGTACAGCGATAAGAATTACCAATGAGGAACTACTTGAGGACAAAGACAAACTTGTCACTCAGCTCAACACACAAGTTCAACAACAAAAGATTGGGACAATTGCCCTGTGGTGGTGGTATAAGTTAGAGACTCCAAAAGAGAAGGGAATCAAGAAGTGGATGCAAAAAACACTTGGTAAGCCCCCTGTTTACTACACACCCTCAAAAGCGAACTTATCGCTGTTGTTGATGCGTGATTACTTGAAAGATCATGGCTATTTTGGAGCAGATGTCCAACATGATACAACGTATGTAGATGAATACCGTATTCTTGATTCATTTGTGGTTGCCGCTACATCCAGAGCGCGCATCGATACGGTTGTTTGGCCTATTGTAGAAGGTAATGAGCTTTTCTCTGAGTTCTTGGAAAACGTCAAAGAAGGTTCCTTTATTAAGAAAAACGATTTTTACGCTATTAATATCCTGGATGCTGAGCGGGCCCGACTGAGCCTGCTTGGCGGCCGAAATGGGTTTTATGAATTTTCTAAAAACAACATCTTCTATTACGTTGATAGTACAGCAAGTCAAGCCACGGCCAGCATCTACATGCAGCTCAGTCAGGGCAACGACTCGCTCACCTTTAATTGCTTCGAGATTGGAAAAACTTTCGTTTATCCCAATTATTCACGGCTTGTCGACTATGAAGGGACAGGGGTAGATTCTTTCAGCCAGAAGGACATCACCATCATTAGAAATGCTAAGCAGACCGTTCATCCGGAGGTTATCGGTCGCCGTATCGGTCTTCGACAAGGGGATTACTATGATCAGCGCATCTATCAAAATTCATTGAATCAATTACTAGACTTAGGCGTCTTCAAGTACGTCAATTACGAAGTGAAACCGACAGTGACGGATTCAGCAGCTGTTCTCGATCAATACATCTATCTCACACAGGGCCTTGCCAAAGAAATTAGGTACACGCTAGAAGCCACAACACGCACAGGCGCTGCCCAAGGCATCGGTGCGTCAGCCAGCTATTCAGACAAGAATGTCTTTGGTGGGGCAGAAGATTTTACAGTAAGTGTAAATGGTTCAATAGGTCCTCAAGCTTCAATCGCAGATGCCACCAATACTGTGATCGCTACAGAAGTAGGCTTCAGCACGGAATTAGCTTTACCGCGCTTTATTGGTCCGTTTTCTAAATATATCGAACGGACGGCCTATTTCATTCCTCGAACGGTGTTTAATGCCAGAGTCCAATCGCTCGCTCGCGAAGATTTTGGATTACAAACGATCTCGCTTCAACTCGGTTATCGATACAGGGCCAACCGCTATGTCACGCACCAGTTCTATCCCATCTCTGTCGATTACAACCGGCTTACGAATACCTCTCCAGCGTTTGAAGATGCGCTTAACAACAGTGAGCGTCTAAGGCTTTCCTTTACAGACAACGCCGTGCTTGGCGCGGAATACATCTTCCAATACAGTGATCAAAATATTTCTATTCCGAAGAATTTTTGGTCTATCGAAGCTGGATTTAAAACCTCTGGAAACCTTATAGAGGCATTAACTCCAGAACCTAGTGTTGCTGGAGACCCCAAAGAATTTGTAGGCGTTCGGATTAATCAATTTTTTCGAGCGCACATTGATGCAACGCGCACCTTTCAATTCGAGAATACTAGTCTTGCCTCGAGAATTTACTTAGGTGCTGCAATCCCGTACGGCAATAGTGATGTGATTCCTTATGCGGATCAATTTTTTGCAGGTGGACCCAACTCGATTCGTGCATTTCCGCTTCGCGGATTAGGACCTGGAGCGGTAGAACCTGTGCCTCAAACGGGATCCACGTTCCTCAACCAATCAGGAGATATTCGCCTAGAACTAAATACTGAGTATCGCTTTCCAATTTATGGCTACTTTGAAGGAGCAGCATTTATTGACGCGGGCAATGTGTGGCTCTATAAAGACGTTGATGGCAATACACCTGAAGGCGTATTTGATAGCAGTACTTTCTTAGAACAAATAGCTGTTGGTCCAGGAGTTGGTTTGCGCTTAAACCTCGATTTCCTCATCATTCGCGTAGATGGAGGAGTACCCTTATACGAGCCGTTTCTGCCTGCGTCCAGTCGATTTGGTTTGAATCTAGACGACCTTCAGCTTCAAATTGCTATAGGATATCCTTTCTAAACCACCAACCTGCACCCATGTCGAACACGACGAAACTTCCCTTCTTTCCGCTTGGCATCATTGCTTACCCGGGTGAGTTGGTCAACCTCCACATCTTCGAACCGCGCTATCGTGAACTATTTACAGAACTCGAGAATGGAGAGCTAGAAACTTTCGTAATTGTACCTGTTTTGAATGGCAAACTCATGTCGCGAGGAACAGAACTTGAGTTGACAGCTGTCGCCAAAACCTATCAAAGCGGCGAGATGGATGTTACTGCATTAGGTCTAAAACCTGTTGATATAAAGGGTTTTAGCGAAAGCTTACCTAATAAACTCTACGCTGGAGGGGAAGTGGATTACCCAAATTTTACGACTTCATCAGGTGACCTCAATATCACCGAAAAGCTTCGAGCGTCCTGCGCCGAGCTGCTCATTGCACTTAGCATTCATAGACCTCTGCCACCTGTTACTTCGCCCTGCTTCAGTTTTGAAATTGGCCACCGTATTGGCATGAGTCTCGACCAAGAGTATACCTTACTCACCATCGATGATGAGTTAGATCGACAACGCTATTTATTGGGTGCAATCAGAGAGTCGCTAGAAGCGGCTAAAAAGACGTTGGATATGAAGCGAAAAATCCAACAAAACGGACATTTCCGATACCTCAAAAGCGACTTTTAGCATCCGCTTAATTCCGGACTGCAGCCGATGGCTTGGCCAGTCCAAATTGAAGACTAAATACGTGAGCAAATAAGTCCTCCCCGTCTCCAGGATTGCTGAACGCATAGTCTAAACTTACGCGCTTGTACTTAACACCTAGTCCAATTGCTGGTCGAACGATTAGGCTTTCCTCATCTTCTCCCAGTGGTCTGAAACGTTGAAATTGATCCGCACCGAAGCGCAAAAAGATCATGTTTTTATAATCCGCTTCAACACCAAGATTAAGGTCCATGCTAACAGGATCACTCGAGATAAGTGTGTTTCGCTGTCCGTCAAATGTTACCCAAGCGGTTACCTCTGGAGCGACTCCGATATTTTGCCCTAAGCCAAATCGATACCGAATACCCGGAAGTATGCTTGGTCTTGTCGTTTCAGTCCCGTTCGCATCTGGGAGGGAGTTACCGGTAGCGATCAATACATTCTTTTCATCATCGCTGAGATCGGTCTTCCATGCATTGTAGGTAGTTGTCGCATCTCTCAGTGTCACGCCGATCATGAGCGGACCGTCGGCATAACGAGCGCCTAGATCCAATCCAACACCCCAAGCTGAGGAGAAATCTCCGATGATGCGGCGCACAATCTTGAGGTTTCCTCCGACAGATAGTTTGCCATCAAATAGCTGGGTAGGTTGGGCATAAGAAATCAGACCAGCATAGTCTGCGGCTGAAAAGCTCGTGATGTTATCATAATCAAGCGATCCATCTGGATTGAAAAGATTGAGGGTGTTAGGTATATCATCCGTTCCTTGACGAATCAAACTAAACGCGATGCGTCTTCCATCATTTCCGATAGGGAGGCTCAAGCCGATGTAGTCATACTTTGTAACGCCCGCAAATTGCTCAGCGTGCATGGCACCTGCCAAGAGTCCTGTCTCACTGTCTACTGCAGCCAGTCCAGCCGGATTCCAATAACTTGCATAAATGCCTGTGCTTGAAGCAACTGCACTGTTGCCCAACGCTTGGGCACGGGCTCCCGCACCTATGGATAGGAATTCGTTACTGAAAACCTGTGCACTTGCAACAGTTGATATTATTAATGCGAGAAGAAGCGTAATTAATTTCATAAGCAGTGACGTACCGCAAAATAACGCAAAGAGCACGCCTGATCGTGTCCGCTAATATGAAAAAGGGAGAGTAATATGACATACTAAAATTAGTCAGTCGTCTCAGCCAGCAGATGACATAAAAAAAAGCGCCTCAGTAAAGGATACTGAGGCGCTTAAAGCTGCACCTAATTGTGCGTCATGCGTTGTGTGAAGCGACCTATTTACGAGTCCTTCAACTCAATATTAAGAGCTTGCAAACTCATGCTCTGCAAACGGAAGGTTCCATGCTTCGGCAACTCCTTCGTAGACGATATGGCCGTCCACAATGTTAAGACCCTTAGCTAGTGCAGGACTATTCGAGCAGGCCTTCTGCCAACCTTGATTGGCTAGACGAACCACGTAAGGCATGGTTGCATTGGTGAGCGCAAGCGTACTCGTTGCAGGCACTGCACCAGGCATGTTGGCAACGCAATAATGAACCACGTCATCAATGATAAATGTTGGGTCTGCATGCGTCGTCGGTCTGCAGGTCTCAATACAGCCCCCCTGATCAACAGCTACATCAACTACAACCGTACCTGGACGCATGTCTTTGAGCATCTCTCTCGTAATCAAATTAGGAGCTTTCTTTCCAGGAATGAGTACGGCACCTACAATAAGATCTGCGTTAGCAATCTCGCGTTTGATGTTGTACTCGTTTGAGAAGATAGTGGTCACGTTAGCAGGGAGAACATTGTTAAGCTCGCGCAGGCGGGTTAGATTGATGTCCATGATCACCACCTGAGCGCCCAGGCCTGAGGCCATTTTTGCCGCTTGGGTTCCTACGATACCTCCACCAAGAATTACTACTTTTCCAGGTTGCACTCCAGGTACACCTCCAAGCAAGACTCCTCGACCGCGCTTTGGCTTCTCCAAATACTTTGCACCCTGCTGGATACTCATTCTTCCAGCTACTTCACTCATCGGTATAAGCAGCGGAAGCGCATGCTTATCGTCTTCTACCGTTTCGTATGCGATACATGTAGCCCCCGACTTAATCATCGCGTGGGTGAGTGGCTCACTCGATGCAAAGTGGAAGTAAGTGAATACAAGCTGTCCTTTGCGGACGAGGTCATACTCTTTCTCGATTGGCTCTTTCACCTTGACTATCATCTCTGAGATTGCATAAATCTCCTCGATAGTTGAGAGCATTTTGGCTCCGGCATCCGTGTACTCTTTATCAAAAAAGCCACTGCCGTTTCCGGCGCCTTCCTGAATGTATACGGTGTGTCCGTGATTTGTGAGTTCATTCACACCGGCAGGCGTAATCCCTACGCGGTTCTCGTTATTCTTAATTTCTGTTGGGCATCCTACGATCATCGTGTCGTTGTTTTGGTTGGGCGCAGCAAAGCTAGCATTTCAGCTTTCGCCAAAACCTAAAAAATGCTCCAACGCTAATATTTTTTTCGACGATATTTGAACAGTTCGATATGGGAGGTATGGGCATAAAAAAAGCTCGAAGTTTTACTTCGAGCCCCAAAACGAATCTTTCAATTCTTAACCAAAACTTACACGATCTAGAATGTGCAAGCACTGTGCCAAAACGCTAACGAGGCCGTCATTTCGACTAAGGCTTGAGGAACGAATGCCGCACGGAGAAATCTGTTGCGCGCAAGCGGCCCGCTTACTCCGTAGCCCGTTTTGGAAACAACGGTAGGTGCAGCTTTTCAGGCAGCGTGACCTCTGGTAAATCATATCCTTCCTCCCAAATAGCCAAGTCTTTCCATTCAGGGTTGGCATTCGTGATCAAGGCATCTTTCTTTTTTCGACTCCAACGTTTAAGCTGTTTTTCTCGCGCTATCGCTTCAATAATGCTTGGTTGTACCTCTGCATACACGAGATGAAACAAGTTATATCGGTAAGTAAAAGAACCAGGTTTAGGAGTCTTCACGTGTTCATAAAGCCTGCGCAATAGGTTATTCGTTACACCTATGTAGAGTGTTGTTTTGTTGCTATTTGTAAGGATGTATACATAACCCATGCTTAAACATACAGATCGATGGGGAGATTTCCCCGTTACGCACGTGCCCATATGGCACCGTCATTTCGACTAAGGAGCGAGGAACGAGCTACGCACGGAGAAATCTGTTGCGCGTAAGCTGCCGTTGGGTTGGATGAGTATACGGATCGATGGGGAGATTTCTCCGCTACGCACTTTCCGTCTTGTGCTCGCATTCGCTCAGAACACTATCGATGTGCTCCAGTCGAAATGACATTCACACAAACAAATCCTCAACCACACCCTCGATAATCCCCTTTTCGACAGCCATTTGGAACATACCTTTTACGGCTCCTCGACCTCGCTCGCCTAAGCTCACTGAGTAGTTATTGACGTAGGTCTTGATGTGCTTGTACTGAATCTCTGCACTCATCTCTTGGGCATGTAGCGCAACATAGTCTGCACTCGACTTAGGATGCGCCATGGCATAGTCTACAGAGCGACGAAGTACCCGCCCGATTTTTTGCTGGTCTTCGACAGGTAGATCCCTACCTACCACTATTCCGCCCAGAGGAATCGGCAGTCCCGTTTCACTTTCCCAAAAGGAACCCAAGTCCTGAATCAACTCAAACCCACGTTCCGCATACGTGAATCGATTTTCGTGAATGATGACCCCTGCTGCAACAGCGCCCGCCTCAATGCTAGACTCGATCTCATTGAAAATGACTGATTGTAAATCTGTAGCATTCGGATAAGCCAAGCGAAATAGAAAAGCAGCCGTCGTGTATTTTCCAGGAATTGCAATCGGACCTGCGGATACCTGTTTTGGCGAAAGCTTATCCTTAGCAATTAACAAAGGGCCAATCCCTTCTCCCAAAGCACTTCCAGCATCAAAAAGTCTATAGCTATCTTGAAGGTGGGCTAAGGCATGGTAACTCAGCTTGGTAATGGGATAAGTTTTGGCGAAAGCTCGAGCATTAAGCTCCTCGACATCTTCAAGTATAGGCTCAAATGTGAGTCCTTCAGTATCGACCTTGCCGTGAACCATCGCATCAAAAATGAATGTATCGTTCGGACAAGGAGAGTAGCCAATCTGCAGCTTCATATGGTGTAAATGCGTCAGGGCAAGATAGGTTGTTGCTACTACCTTCGCGCTCAAAGCGATCCGAAGCTTCATCCCTAATTCTCGAGAATCGATATTCATGCGCCCACCCAAAGTAATCTTCGAAGACAACCACCTGCTGATTGTCGATAAGCCCGCAGGAATGCTGTCCCAAGGCGACGATACCGGCGACTCAACGGTGCTCGATTGGGGCAAGCGCTATATCAAACACAAGTACAAAAAGCCGGGCGATGTCTACCTCGGCTTGGCGCACCGACTCGATCGACCGACAAGTGGTCTCATTATCATGTGTCGCACCAGCAAGTCGCTTTCTCGCATGCAACCGATGTTCGCCGACCGATCGGTAAAGAAGACCTATCTGGCCGTGGTCAATGGTAATATCGAGGACCGTAAGCAGACCCTCGTTCACTGGTTAAAGCACGACCCTAGTATCAAGCGAATGCGTGTTCATACCAGCGAGCGCAAAGCAGGCTCAGAAGGTAAGAAGGCAGAGTTGAGCTACCAACTCCTCGCGCGGGTTGCGAGCCACTGCCTGCTAGAAGTAAACCCAACGACTGGACGTCGACACCAAATTCGAGCACAGTTTGGAGCAATCGGCTACCCACTTGCAGGCGACCTTCGCTACGGTGGCAAAGAGGCCATGGAAGACCGGAGCATCGGACTTCATGCGTACCGCTTACAGTTTGAGCATCCCGTAGGCAAAGCACCTATCGATGTCAAATGTGTCCCTAAAAGTAACAGTAGCGCCTTCATGCATTTCAATGAGGTGCTTTCAACGATGGGGCATCGAGGATTTCATTAGGCATCTGCGCTCTATGTAGGGCAAAAAAAATCCCGTGCTACAAGAAGTAACACGGGATTTTTGTTTAACCTGGAATGCTTGATTCAGATTATAAGAAAAGCGGTCTAAGAATTCTTGACTTCTTTCTCTTTTGCAATTGCGCTCGGATCGTCCATTTCGCCACGGTGAATAGCGAGACAGTTCGTGATTTTCTCGAGTAATTCTTCCGGAGCGAAAGGCTTACCGACATGATCGTTCATGCCGAAGAGCTTTGCTTTTTCGCGCTCGCTGAGGAATGCCGAAGCAGTCAATGCAATCACAGGAATCTCTCTAACTGTTGGATTTACGTGCTTACGAATTTCAGCGGTTGCACGATAACCATCCATCTTAGGCATCTGGATATCCATTAGGCAAAGATCGAAGGTGCGGTTGTTTAGAATCTCTAATGCTTCGATACCATTATCGGCACTGACAACATCGATGCCTAGACGAACAAGCATTTTCTGTACAACGAGTTGGTTGATCTTGTTGTCCTCAACGAGCAGGATAGAATTCCCCGCGAGGTGCGTGAAGACTTTCTTCGCACCTACATTCGAGCGTTGGTCTTTTACAGAGACAACCTTGAACGTGAGCAGAACTGTGAAGCGGTTTCCACCTTCTGGACGTGGTATAACTTCGATTTTACCATTCTGTAGGTCTACAAGTCGACGCGTAATGGCGAGAACAAGGTCTGAAGAATTATACCCTTCAAACGCATCATCTGGATTGTAGGTAAAGGTGCGGAACATGCTTTCTAGCTGCTTCGCATCCATTGTTTGCCCTTCGTCTTCTATTTCAAAGCGTAGGGTAGTTTCTTCCGTTGATAGCTCCTCAACCTTCACCGCGATATGAACACTAGAGTTCACTGAATGCGCAAAACTTGTCTGAACCAAGTTGGTCATGATCTGATTGAAACGAGCCGGATCGCCCATCAAGCAGCCAGGAATTGCTCCATCAAATTCGTAGGTAGCCTTGATTTCTTTTTGCTTGGCAGCCATTCCAAATCGTGAAGCCACTTCTTCGAAGAGACGCTTTGGATTGAATTCGCGCTTTTCAAGGTTGAGCTTACCTGCTTCAATCTTTGAGAAGTCAAGGATGTCATTGATGAACACGACGAGGTTGTTCGCTGAGAATTGCAGCGTGCGAAGGTGCTCTACCTGATCAGGACGAGGATTTTCTTCAAGGAGTAGGTGACAAAGACCAGAGATGATGTTGATCGGTGTACGCATCTCATGACTCATCGTCGCGAGGAAACGATCACGTGCGAACGAAGTCTTCTGGATAGACTCACGTTCAGCCATCTCATCGACGAGCTTAGAGTTCAGTCCGTTGAGGTTGTCATTCTTTTCCTCTAACTCAAGATTCTTGAGGTCGATTTCAGTCTTCTGACGTCCAATCTCATCATTCTTTTCTTGGAGTAGATTATTGTCCGCCAACTTTCGCTTGTAGCTCATAAAGAGTACAAGAGCTAATGCACCGAGTAGCGCGAATCCAACTAAGAGCGCAATGAATTTTACGCGAGCACTTGCTTCTTCCGTTTCAAGGCGCTCGATTTTACGTTGCTGCTGCTCTGTAGCAAATTCGCTTTCATAGCGAGTTGTAAGCTCGACGAGTGCGCGTGATTTTTCTCCAGCGAAAAAAGCTTCACGACGACGAACGAATTCTTGTTTTGCCGCAAGGGCCATTTTGAAATCTCCTTCCTTTTCGAAGAAAAGTGAGAGGTCCCGAGCAATATTAAAACCCTGAGATCCCTTTACCTCACTAAGCTTTTGCATCGCTTCATCTGCATTTTTACGTGCAGCATTTTTGTCTCCAAAAGCTTGGTTGTAGACAGCGAAGTCTTTCAAGGTTTCAACAACTCCCAGCTCATTATTGCTGCGAAGGAAAATACCATACGCACGCTCGGTCATGTCAAGTGCGCCTTCGTAATCATCAAACGCTGCATAGATTTTTGCTAAGCGTTGGTTGTCTACAGCAACACTCTCAATGTCCTTCGTACTCGTGTGCAGTTGAAGCGTCTGCTCGGCAAATGCTTCGGCATTGTCATAGTCACCAGAAGTGAGGTACTGATCAGCTAACTGACCACTTACATATGCTGCGCGTTCGAAATTCTCTTGCTCGACAAAAAGCTGAATGGCCTTCTTTAAGTGCTCTTGGCTTTTTCCAATAATTCCTTTTTGAAGATACACCTGGCCGAGTCCGGAATGAATGATAGCCGCTTGGCCCCATACTTTTTCAGCTTGCGCCAAAACAAGTGCTTCCATGAAGTTTGATTCCGCCTGTGCGTAATCTTCCAGGTCTGTAAAGGTTTCGCCAATGTGACGCTTAGACTCGATGGTCCAAATGGTGTTTCCTTCACCATTTGCAATTTTCAACGACTGTACAAACTGGCGCATCGCATTCGTCTGGTCGTTCTTAGCAGCATACAATTTGCCCATTTCGAGGTGCGCCTGAAACTGCGGACCAATCTTGTCGACTTTCCTGGCGAGTTCGATCGCATCAAAAGCAAGTGGGGTAGCGTCTTGTAACTTCCCTTGCTCAACGAGGGTATTTACGCGCTGAAGTAAGCATGATACACGGGCATCGCTTTCCAGAGCGTTGCAATCTGTATTTGGCGTTTCGGCAAAAGCACTATTTGCAAATAGTGCGATAAGAGTTACCACGAATGTGGAGTAGAAAAATTTCATAGGGAAGAACGGGTATAGACCTAGCGTTCACATTGCAAAAAAGGTGCCGTATACTTATTAATGTTTGAGCGCCTGCTGTATTTCAGTTTCATGGGCCTTCAGCGCAGGTAGTGCTCGCATTGTATTCTAGTGAGTAAGCTTCTATAACATTGCTGCTACGTGAGACTTAAAAGGTGTTATGACAAGCGCGTATTTCTGTCTGCTGAATTTTACGGCGATGCACGCCGATTGGCTACCTTTATGATTCGATGATCTCACCTTCAACCGTCCAGAAAATCAAAGACACCATGCGTGTCGAGGAAGTCATAGGCGACTATGTCAACCTTAAGCGGCGTGGATCAAACTTGATCGGCTTATGTCCGCTTCACGGCGAGAAGACACCAAGTTTTAACGTTAATCCTGCCCGAGGCATCTTCAAATGTTTCGGGTGCGGAGAAGGCGGCGATGCCATCAGTTTCGTGCAAAGGCACGATAGTATTGGATATGTAGAGGCTTTGCGTCTTATCGCTAGGAAGTACAACATCACCATTGAGGAAACCGAGCTTTCCGAAGAAGTTCGTGCTGAGCATCAGAAGGCCCAAGCGCTATCCTTAGTCAATGATTTTGCTCGTGATTATTATCACGAGCAACTTACCGTTAGCGAAGAAGGCAAAGCCATTGGCCTTAGCTATTTCAAGCATCGAGGCTATACCGACGAAACCATTAAGAAGTTCGAACTTGGTTTTGCTCCTCCGCGCGGGGATGCACTCAAGCAGGCAGCTCTAGCGAAAGGCTTCCAGCGGGATTTTCTGAAAGAACTTGGGTTAATCACCAAAGATGGTTCGCGAGATTTCTTGAGAGATCGGGTTGTGTTCCCGATTCATGGCTATTCAGGCAAGGTGGTCGCCTTTGCTGGTCGAATCCTAAAGTCCAATACCAAAGCTCCCAAGTATCTCAACTCTCCAGAAACTGAGCTCTATAACAAGAGTAAGATTCTCTATGGGATGCATTTGGCGAAGTCGTCGGTGAGAAGAGAAGACCACTGCCTCATTACCGAAGGCTATGCCGATGTCATCGCGCTGCACCAAGCTGGTATTGAAAACGTCGTTGCAACCAGTGGTACATCCTTGACCAGTGGCCACATCCGCATTATAAAGCGACTCACCCAGAAGGTCATTTTCCTTTATGATGGAGATAAGGCTGGAATCAAAGCAGCTTTGCGTGGTTTGGATATGGTGCTTTCCGAAGGGATGGAAGTGAAGCTTGTCTTGCTTCCAGACAACCATGATCCAGATAGCTACGTGAAGGAAAATGGTGGCGAAGCTTTTCGTGAATATGTAAAAGCCGAAGCGAAAGATTTCATCGGCTACAAGGCTGATCTTGTAGAAGAGGAGGCTATGCAGGATCCAATTGCTAGAGCCAACTTAGTGCAGGATGTCCTTAAGTCGGTCGCGATGGTACCCGATCCAATTCTACGCGCTGAATACACACGCACGATTGGTACTCGTTTCTCATTAGATGAAGCGACCTTAGTCCAGTCGCTCAATAATTACCTCAGCAAACGCTACGAAGAAGAACGGCGTAAAGAGCGTGTTGCTCAGCGCAACATCTCTAAAGAACTCGCGCAAGAAGCTATTCCACCTCCTACGGAAGAACGCCGGATGGAGGCGCCAAGAACGGACGACTATCCAATCGAAGCTTTCATTGGCGATGAGCAGCCTTCAATCCCGAAACAGCCCGTAGGTCATCAACATGTCTTCAAGGATGTGTTTGTGGAGCGGGACATTGTTAGTCTCCTCGTTCGATTCAGTGAGCAGCCCTTTGACGAAGAAGCCGACCTCACGGTTGCAGACTATCTCTGCGCTGGCCTCGAAGAGGTCTTAGATACGTTCGAGGATAAAGTCTGCGGACAGATCGCTCGGGATTGCCACGGACGGCAGAGTAGAGGAGAGTCAATTGGTCCAGACTACTGGACGAATCATTCTAATGACGAGGTAAGAGCGTTTGCTGCGACCGTCTTGACAGATAAGTATGTCTACAGCGAAGGTTGGTTTGAGAACTTTGAAATCTCCCTGACAACGCAGAAAATGCCTGAGCTAAATTGGTTGGTCGCAGCAAAGCGATCCATTATTCGATTTAAGCTTACCAAGTTGCTTAGAAAAATGGATCAAACCACCGCACGGATGCGTACCGCTCAAGAAGAGGGGGATGAAAAAGCGATCAATAGATTACTCAAACTCTATTCAAGAATGGAGGCAGTCAAAAAGCAACTTAGTGCTGAGCTAGGATCAGTTGTCTTGCGTTAAGTGCGACTTACTCGGAGAAAATAATTCCTAAGTCCTCTGCGGTATCCTGAAAAGTGCAGGCTGTGGTTTCAGGAAATCCAATTCGACAGATGTTGTTGCAGCAAGCATCAAACACTTCAATCGGAGCGACAATTGAGCTTGAGATAAAGGCATAGAGATAATCACCGTTATCTAAAAACAGGTTCACCTCAAAGGTCACGTCTGGATCGTCTGCTGGGCGCAGCATATCAGGAATGTCCATCAAGCAGTCTGACAACACAAATGCATCCATTGGCGGTGGACATATCATCATCATGTTATCATCGTCATCACCACAAGCGCTAAGAATGCCTAAGCACAATGCGAGGAGGACAAGAAAATTGGTTTTGCGGAAGCTGAACATAGAGGAAGTAATTACTCCTGTAAAGATGTAAAAACTCGACTACGTAATGAGTGATCGAATGACAAGCTTCTAAAACGAAAAAAGCCCTGTCTCGATATGCGTCAGGACAGGGCTTTTATGAAAAACTAGACTTAATCCTTGATGTACGGATAATCTTCCTGGAGGTAGTTGTCCTCGTAAAGACCGCTTCCATCTGGATAATCGCTTTCCTCAGCAAACTTGGTAGCCTCGTCGATTTCAGCTTTGATCATGTCCTTGATTGCTTTGATCTCTTCTTCAGTGGCAATCTTATCCTTGAGCATCTTCGCCTCGGTCATTTTTACAGGATCCTTGCCTTTATAATCGTTTAGCTCGTCCTTGGTACGATAAGTCGCTGGATCACTAACGGAGTGACCTTTGTAGCGATAGGTTTTGATTTCCAAGAAGTAAGGACCTTTGCCACTGCGAATGTGTGCAGCAGCCTTGGTGATGGCTTCATGGACAGCCTCTGGACGCATACCGTCAACCTGCTCAGAAGGCATCTCGAAGGCAGACCCGATTTTGTACAGGTCAGTAACGTTTGAAGTACGTTCCACACTTGTTCCCATCGCGTACATGTTGTTCTCAACGATGTACAAGACTGGGATTTTCCAAGTCATCGCCATGTTGAACGACTCGTACAAAGCTCCTTGCCGCGCCGCACCGTCACCAAACATGGTCACACAAAGGTTATCAGTTCCTCGGTATTGCTCAGCCATCGCTATGCCTGTTCCAATTGGAATCTGAGCGCCTACGATACCATTACCACCGAAGTAGTTGTTTTCTTTAGAGAAGAAGTGCATCGAGCCTCCTTTTCCGCCTACAATTCCTGTCTCTTTTCCGAAAAGCTCGGCCATAGCTGCTTTGGTAGAGACTCCACGTCCGATTGCGATGCCGTGCTGACGATAAGCCGTCACGATGTTATCACCAGGAATCAATGCAGATTCAATTCCTGCGGCGATTGCCTCTTGTCCGATGTAGACATGACAGAATCCACGAATCTTTTGTTGGCCGTAATGCATGAGCGCGCGCTCCTCAAAGCGGCGTATGCGGAGCATCATTTCGTACCAGGTCATGTACGTCTCCTTGGAGTAAGTACCTGACTTTTTGCGGGACTTAGAGACACCGTTTTTAGAAGCAGTAGCCTTAGAACTTGACTTTTTTGCAGTAACGCGCTTGGCTGGAGCTGCCTTGGCAGACCCATTTTTAGCGGCAGAAGTCGATGATGTAGAGCGCTTTGCAGTACCGTTCTTTGAAGCGGTAGTCGTTTTTGAAGCTGCAGAAGTTGAGCGTTTGCGAGTAGTACTGCGCTTCTTAGCAGTCGAGGCGGTAGGAGTCTTAGCTGTGGCCATGTGAATTGTTTGCTGTTGCGAAGGTAGGGCAGGAGAATGGATGAGAGGCAGAATTGTGAGGTCTATTTCTCCTTTTTAGAAGGGTTATGCGCAGCTTCCCTCCATCCCAAGGGATTAAGGTCGCCAAAACCTAAACTTTAGCAGCCAAAATGCCGTCGTTTATATAAAATCGAGCAAGCCTCCAAAAGTTGTGACGGAGTGCTGCATCTTCGCCGTCATGTCCGAAGCACCTATGCTCCAGGAACTTTCAGTTGTCCACTTTCGCAACTTGGAAGATGCTACTTTCTCTTTTGGAGAAGGCATCCATTTGATTGGGGGTGCTAATGGCATGGGCAAAACCAACTTGCTTGATGCTATCTACTATTTATGCCTTACGCGCAGTCATTTTCGCTATGGCGATGCTGCGACAGTTAAGCACGGTGAGAAATGGCTTCGTATTGCAGGGCGTTTTTCGGTTGGACAGAAAACTGAACGCATCGCGCTCAAACTTCAACCTCGAAAAGGCAAGACTGTAGAGCGTAACGGTAGTCCATATACGAGTCTGGCAGATCACATTGGTCTACTCACGGCCGTTATGATTTCTCCAGCAGATATAGAGTTAGCTATCGGAGGACCTGAAGAGCGTCGGCGTTTTTTAGATCAGACGATCTCACAGTATGATCATGCGTATTTGGAAGCATTGATGTCGTACAATCGGCTACTCAAGCTTCGCAACGCTTTACTGAAGAGTACCGAGCATCCGCTGGAGCTAGACCTGACATTACTTGGAACCTATGATGCGCAATTAGAACAACCCGCGAAATACATCTACGAGGCGCGCAAAGCTTTTGTCGTGGATTTGAAAGTTGATTTCGAAGTGCTTTATAAAGCCATTAGCGGCGATCGCGAGGTAGCTGGCGTCGAATACAGATCAAAGATGAGTGAGCGACCGTATAATGAACTCATGCTTCGCTATCGCGACCAAGACGTAGTACTTCGTCGAACGAATGCAGGTCCGCATCGAGATGAATTGGAGTTATTAATCGATACCCAGAACCTTCGGCGCTACGCCAGCCAAGGGCAGTTGAAGACGGTTGTATTGGCCTTAAGACTCGCTCAGGCGCGGGTGCTCAAGGCTCACAACGACAAGGTGCCCATTCTGCTATTGGATGACCTTTTTGATCGCTTAGACCCCTCTAGGGTGCAGCACCTGATTAGTCTGATCGCGGATGAAGGCTATGCACAGATATTCGTAACCGATACGCATCCTCAACGGCTAAAATCGCTGGAGGTACACGACCTGAAAGCAAGTCACTATCTCGTAGAGAACGGGAAAGTGCAGGAAGATTTGGACATCTAGGTTTTCTGCTTAGTCTCCACAATGATCTCACAGCTCAACACACCGATTGTGTACAGTATGGCGTTACCTTAGGAAAGGTCTAGTTGGCTGGCTGCGGCGTGATACGCACCTTTACAGCAAGAAAAAAACACCCATGCGCAAGAATGACCAACCTGTAGGATCTGTAATTCGACAAGTCGTACGTGAGTTGAGTCTTGGGCCCAAACTTGCGCAAAGCGAGCTTAGAAGTCTCTGGGCTTCAGAGTTGGGGCCGCTCATAAATAAGCATACCACAGAAGTAAGCTTTCGCTCAGGTACGCTCTATGTGCATGTAAACAGCGCACCGCTTCGACAAGAACTTGTCTATAATCGAGCGCATCTCTTGCAAAAGCTCAATGCAAAATTGACTGACCCTGTCCTGCAAGAGATCATCGTCCGCTAGGCTGGCGATTATGGCATCACGCATTAGGACAAAAAGGAAGGGGATGATACGCGGTGTATCATCCCCTTTTTAAGTTTTGCCGAAAGGCTAAAAAATCTTAGGCACGGTCAATTCGACTTAGGTTCGAGGAACGACTATTACACGGAGATTTAGTTTCATGTTCTAGCTTCATAACTAAATGAAGATGAACGCGGCATAAGCAGGCCGTGCTTGGGTCGAAAATGACTAAGAAAACTTAAACGCCAGACTTTGGAGTTCCTCCAGACTTTCCTGTTTTCGCCTGCGCAAGCTTCACAGCATTGTACGCATTGAGAATCTTACCAGTTTGGCTGAGGCTGTCAAAGCGGACAAGTGGGTCGCCATCATCAGCTCCTGGAAGCTTAACCATGTCCGATCCTTTTGAAGTACCACTTTGGAGGAGGATTTCTCTAACCTCTTTGGCCTTCAATTCTGGGAAATATCCGCGAATCAACGCAGCAACACCAGCCGTTACCGGACTTGCCATTGAAGTACCGCTATAAGAATCGTACTGATTTTCAGGAGTTGTCGAGTAGATGTCAACGCCAGGACTGAAAATGTCTACGTTCACCTTGCCGTAGTTAGAGAATGTAGCTACTTCGTCTTTTCCAGGCTTCCAGCTCAACGCTCCGATCTCTAGCCAATTGTTTGGCTGCTTCTTCTGAAGGAACTTGAATGGACCTTTACGCTCGTAAACATCGATCGGGAAGTTTTTAGAAACGTCTGTGTTTTCTGCACTATTACCAGCGGCATGAACGAGGAGTACATCCTTTTTAGCTGCGTACTTGACGGCATCGTCAACTACTTTCTTATCCCAAGAGTATCCTTTACCAAAGCTCATGTTGATAATCGAAGCGCCATTGTCTACTGCATAGCGAATAGCATTTGCAACGTCCTTATCGCGCTCATCACCATCAGGTACGGCACGTACACTCATGATTCTAACGTCATCAGCTACACCGTTCATTCCGATGTTGTTGTTACGCATCGCAGCTACAATACCTGCCACGTGTGTACCGTGAGATGCATCCGGACCTTTCACGTCGTTGTTCCCGTAGTAGCGCTCTGAGCTATCAAAGTAGTTGTCGCCAACCACAGAACGACCGTCAAAGTCGAGGTTGTAGTTTGATGCTGCCTGGGAAGTGAAGTAGTCTACACCACCTTGGAGCTGCTTCAAAAAGTCGTCTAGCGTAGTTTCTGGTCCGAAATTGCGGGCCATGTTCTGCGCCATCCCAGTAATATTTGGGTCGTCAGACTTGTAGTTGAGTAGGTCATCCTTCTTGATAACATCTTTACCGATGTCATTTTTGACCTGTGTTAGCGCAGCAACGGCCCCTTGGTAGAAAACAAGGTTTTGCTCAGCCTTCATTTGATTCTCATCAACAACAGCTTTCATTTCTTTGTACTCAGCAAATTGCTCACGGTCTTTCTTTGAAAGATTGTTGGTGTCGAGCTTGGCGAACTTATCTCCATAAAACTTGACGAGGCGTGTGATCTCTAGCTGATCTCCAGAAACGTTTCCGTTAGCACCTCCGATGAAGTTCCAGCCGTGAATGTCGTCGATATAGCCGTTGCCGTCATCGTCTTTTCCGTTCCCAGCGATTTCTCCTGGATTGACCCACATGACGTCCTTTAGGTCTTCATGTTCTGCGTCAACACCAGAGTCGATGATTGCAACAATAACGGTTTCTCCTTTCTTGTCCTTGAGGAGCTCCTTGTAGATTCGTTCTGTACCCACACCGGCAACATTGTCTGTTGAAGGGCTGAGGTTAAACCAGTTGTCAGGGGGCGAGTCTTGAGCGAAAGCTGCACTCGCGAAGAGTAAGCCAGTAAGGGCTGGCAAAAGAGTTCTTTTGATCATGTTCGAAATGTAAGGTTACAAAAGTAGCAAATCCCCGCCCAGTGGACGAATCCTTTCGTCGAAAGGATCGATTAAAGCGGCGAAACGCCAATTTGGTACGAATTATGTCAACGTATTTATAGCTGGTGGTGGTATACACCCCCTGTCTCCCTTGAGAGGCACCTACACTAGTCTGTTTTGAACAACACCCGCGCTGCATGGCTACGGTAAACAGGCTTTGAAATGAAAAACTACTCAAAAACAGTTCTCACTGTACTCATGTGCGTCGTAGCATCGCTAAGCGTCTCCGCACAAACCGAACTCGGCTTTAACGTTGGCATCTCAACCTATGATGGTGATTTAGCTCCTGCTACTCGCGTAGATGTAATATTGAATTCGCAAGCATCTCTAGGTGTATATGGCCGAGTAGACGTCGGTCGCATGCTCGCGTTTAGAGGTTTTATCCAGCAGAGCAAAATTCGCGGTGACGATGCTGATCGTCCACAAACAGAGTCTCGAAATCTAAATTTCCAGACCAATATCCTAGAAATGGGAGTAGTCGCTGAGATATACCCCTTAGGTACAGATCTCATTGTCGCACCTTTCTTTTCAGTAGGCGCAAGCGTCTATAATTTCAATCCTGAGACTGAGTTTAACGGCCGACTTGTTGAATTGCAGCCACTCGGGACAGAAGGCCAAGGCCTACCTGGCTTTGCTCCAAAATATGGACTTACGCGTTTAGCTATTCCGCTTGGTGCTGGCATCCGCTACCCAATGGGAGACAAGTTTGTACTCGGAGCTCAAGCAAGTGCTCGAGTTACATTCTTTGATCACCTCGATGATGTCAGTGGCAACTACGTCAACTATCTCGAACTTCTCGATGGTAACGGTAGCCTCAGTGCTACGCTCGCTGATCGAACAGGAGAATTCGCAGGTACAGAACCACGAAACATAGAAACAGGTACTCAACGCCGTGGCGACCCAGTCGACAACGATTGGTTCTACACTGCAACGATTACGATCGGTTACCGATTAGGCTCGGGACTGTTCAATTCTGGCGGAGGAAAATCCAATGCAGGTAAGTATAACCGCTGCTATAAATTTTAGTCGCTTTGCTTTCATTCCATTTCTCTGATCCTTCAGGAAATGAATTTTGGCCCTCATTTTGCCTAACGTTAAGTTGAAGTTCATATTCCCCCTAAGTGTTATGCGTGCAATTGCACAATCAACATTGATGAACCCATCAAGTCACATCCTTAGATCGAATATCCTTCCATGAGAATTCTAACTTGTTTCGCTACTATTTTCCTTTTCAGTTCTGTGCTTGTAGCTCAGTATACCGAAGTCGGAATGGCCGTAGGCGTCTCTAACTATGCCGGTGAACTTACTACCAATGGTTTTAGACCATCAGAGTATCATCCTTCTATCGGTATTTTTGGTCGCTACAACCATAGTCCACGCCTCGCAGCGAAAGCTTCGGTCAACGTGGGTCAGATCTCTGGTTCAGATATCAATTCAGGGAATGCAAGCACGCTTTCACGCAACCTTGATTTTCGCAGTCCGATCTATGAAATCGCCGCGATGGGAGAGTTCAACGTCACTCCCTATGCAATTCGCAACAACCAAGGTGCCGCACTTTACCTCACCGCGGGTGTAGCAGGATTCTACTTTAATCCGCAAGCACAATTCAATGGTGAGTGGTTTGACCTTCAACCACTAGGTACAGAAGGACAAGAAACTGCAGCTAACCCTGATCAAAAACGTTACAACAGATTTCAAGCATCGATTCCTTTTGGAGGTGGAGTGAAACTCAATGTAACCGATCGATTTAACCTCGGTATAGAGGTGGTTTTCCGCCGCACATTTACGGACTACCTCGATGATATCAGCGGACTTTATCCAGATATTGAAGCACTCTACGAAGAGAATCCACTCGCAGCTACGCTCAGTTTTCGCTCACCGCAATACACGCAGCAAGCAATGGGCAATCCTGTTGGAACCCAACGTGGAAACAGTGACGTCAAAGATTACTACATGTTTATGCAAGTAACCATGAGCTTTAACCTCACACACAAACAAGGATTAGACTTTGATGAGAAATACGATATTTTCAAAGATCCACCTCCAGCACTTTCATCGCTCATGTCATGGGAATTAATCCCACAGGCATAGCACCAGCCGTTCGATTAAACACACACACACACACACACACACACTCAATTTTTAAGTGCTCGCCTGAACAACGAGCCGTTTGCCCCCTACACCTGACTTCATCCTGAGGTCAATACGCTTTCGAAACGTCGAAAGCGTCAAACACAAACACTAAGCGTCGATCCCTAATCCCTTTTTAGACCGGCGCCACACCAGGCAAACAAACAAACTATGAACAAGCCACTCCTAGCGGTGGCATGTGTACTCTTAGGCCTAAGCCTCAGTGCACAAAGCACGCTACACGTGAGCCCATCAGGCTCGGGTGACGGAAGCTCTTGGAACAGCTCATCCTCACTCACAAACGCCCTTCACCAAGCTAAAGCTGGCGACCAAATCTGGTTGCAAGAAGGTACCTATCCAACAAGCTCAGACGATAACCGTAACATCTATTTTGATGTACCCGATGGTGTTCAACTACTAGGGGGTTTTACCGGAAGGGAAAAAAATGCCAGCTCCCGAAATCCAAAGGATCACAAGACGATTCTCTCTGGAGAAATTGGTCGTAAGGAGCGCTCTGATAATGCATTTACCGTCGTAAGAATCGCAGATGGTTCTAAGGAAACCATGCTCGATGGTCTCATTATCTCAGGAGCTTATGCCAATGGACACGGTCCAACCGCCGATCCAAGCCGAGCAGGTGGAGGACTACTTGTGACGGTAAGCAAACCTGAACTTTCCTGCACGCCAACACTCATCAACTGCACCTTGAGCGACAACTTTGCACGTGATGGTGGTGGGGCATATGTCGATGGTCGCGCAGGTGTCGCCAAGCCAAGTTTTGTCAATTGCACCTTTCGGCAAAACTCAGCAGACATTGATGGTGGAGCGATCTACAATGACGGTCGCAGACGAGGAGAAGCATCGCCAAGTTTTGTGGATTGCACCTTCGAAAATAACGAAGCCAATTACGGCGGAGCAATTTTCAATCAAGCAACCAAAGGTGTATCCAATCCGCGTTTGTCTTCTTGCCACTTTCGTGAAAACCACGCTTACGTTCGTGGAGCAACCATCTACAACTTAGCACATCAAGGTGAAAATCGCCCAGTGCTAGTGGACTGCGTTTTTGAAGAATTGTCTGATAAAGCCAACGATAGTAACTCTTTGGCCCGAGGCAACTAGAGGAGCTCATCAACTCAGCATGAAGTTCCTAAAGGAGGTATCCAACGAGCAGTCTCCCGTTTGATATTTCCAAAGCCTGGAACACTTTTGGAGCCCTTGGATTGTAATAATTCAAGGGCTTTTTGCATGTCACTATCTCGGCGCTTTTTGAATTAGCCTACTTACCTTGCCCGAATGCATCCCGCACACGAGCCAGGCCATCGGTTTAGCACTCCCGAAGAAGCGCTCAAAGCGCATTGGGGCTACGATGCTTTTCGTGGCATACAAAAGGATGTGATAACTACAGTACTGAATGGCCAAGATGGTCTCGCTCTCATGCCTACCGGTGGCGGAAAGTCCCTGTGCTATCAAGTGCCTGCACTCGTAAAACCTGGGGTTTGCATCGTCATAAGTCCGCTCATCGCCCTGATGAAAGATCAGGTGCACAACCTCAAAGAACGCGGCATCCGAGCAGCTGCTTTGTATTCTGGACTTAACCGTCGCGAACAAGAAGCCATCTACGATCGTGCACAGTTCGGTGGACTTGAACTGCTCTATCTCTCACCCGAGCGTCTCCTCACGGAGTGGGCGCGCATTCGGATTCAACAGACCGAGGTCAGCCTACTCGCCGTCGATGAAGCGCATTGCATCTCGCAGTGGGGACATGATTTTCGACCTGCCTATCGACAGATTGCTGAGATTCGAGAATTCCTCCCCGAGACGCCTGTTTTGGCGCTGACCGCAACAGCAACGCCAAAAGTTGCAGATGATATTTGTCATCAATTAAATTTTGGACTCAACAGCGTTCGTCATCAAATGAGTTTTGCGCGAGATAACCTCACATATGCCATGCGCGAGGTTGATGATAAAGCGACCAAACTCGTCCAGGCACTCAATGCGATTCCAGGATCGGCGGTGGTGTATGCGCGCAACCGTGGACGTACGCGTTCCTTGGCCATAGAACTTACGCGACGTGGTATCTCAGCAACGCATTATCATGCTGGTCTCACGCTGGAGGAGCGCGATGCGGCCCAGCAAGCTTGGTTAAAAGATGAGGTTCGGGTAGTCGTTGCAACGAATGCCTTCGGGATGGGAATAGACAAGCCCGACGTTCGTCTAGTGTGTCACGTAGACCTTCCAGATACCCTTGAGGCTTATTTTCAGGAAGCAGGTCGTGGAGGTCGTGATGGTAAGCAAGCCTATTCGTTGCTGCTCTTTCAGCAATCGGATGCAAGTTTGCTGCAGCGGCAATTAGATGCGAGTAGTCCACAGCCTGATGAGTTGAAACGCGTTTATCACAAGCTTGGGAATTACTGCAATTTGGCCCTTGGTGCAGGGGAGGGAGCTGCCTATGATTTTGATTTGGTAGCTTTCGCCAAAACCTATGATTTGGAGCCTCTTAATGTGGCCAATGCTCTGCGCATTCTGCAAATGGAAGGCTTGGTTTACGTTACGGATGCGGTATTTCGGCCAGCGATGATTTGCATGCTCGCTTCAAAAGAGGAGCTTTATGATTATTGCTTACGCAATCCTAAACTGGATAAATTGGTGCAGACAATTCTTCGTACACATCATGGTAGTTTTCAGCAGTTCGTTTATTTAAAAGAGCGGGAGTTGTCGCATTATCTCGGCATGACAACTTTTGATTTGAAAGGTCAGTTAAGTCTTTTACAGCGACAAAAGATTATTGATTACCGTCCGCAAGGAGAGTTGCCTCAACTCATTTGGACAGTCGCACGTGTACCCCGTGAGCACCTTGCGGTAGATTGGAAAAGTCTGCGTGAAAGACAAGAAATAAAACAAGCTCGCCTCAAGGCGGCGATCAAGTACGCAACAACACAAACGTGTAGGCGCGTCCAATTGCTCGGCTATTTTGGAGAGGAAGCCGAGCCCTGTGGAAGGTGTGATGTGTGCATAGAAGATAAAAAGAAAACCAAAGATGTACCAGAGCGCTACATCCTTAAAGTGAAGAGTGTTTTGCAGCGACAGCCGCTGGAACCTGCTGATGTCTTGGAAGCTTTTCAGGAACGTCACCATGATGCTG
Source organism: uncultured Saprospiraceae bacterium (assembly GCA_937923485.1). Classification (GTDB taxonomy): domain Bacteria; phylum Bacteroidota; class Bacteroidia; order Chitinophagales; family Saprospiraceae; genus CALDTK01. Next base: position 1,192 of record CALDUE010000110.1, on the reverse strand, counting down.
TGTTAGGTGCGATCGCGTATTTGCTTCGTGAAGGCCAACTCACCGAAAGTGGGGGAGTACTCACCCTTTCTGAAACGGAAAAAGCATGAGTAAATCTCAGTATGATATCGTAGCCTTGGTTTCTAATGACCTAGTGACAGACCAGCGCATGCAGCGTTGTTTAAGTTCGCTTAATGCGGCAGGTTTCAACTGTCTGCTATTGGGCCGTAAACGACCGCATTCTAAGCCGCTTTCTCCGACGTTTCCTTTCGACCAAGAGCGTCACACCTTGAGTGCAGATACTGGAAAGAGCTTCTATGCACAACTCAACCGAGCGCATCAGTATCGTCTCCTTGAACTGAAGCCTAGGGCTATTTTGGTCGTAGATACAGATACGATGTTGGCCGGCGCATCCATAGCAAAAAAGCTAGGTATTCCTTGGGTTTATGATGCGCACGAACTCTTTACGGAGCAACCTGAAGTCGTCCGTCGCTGGTGGATAAAGGCTGCATGGAATTGGGTTGAAAAACGTTTCGTCTCTGAGGCAAGCGCGGCCTATACGGTAGGGGAAGAGATTGCTACTATCCTTTCGGAAAAACATGGTGTCCCATTTTCAACCGTTCGTAATTTACCATGGGCTAGGTCAGAAGATGCGGAGCTACATGTAAAGGCAAAAAACGACAAGCCCATTGTACTTTATCAAGGGGCTTTGAACGAAGGTCGCGGGCTAGAAGAACTGATTCAAGCCGCCAAACAACTACCTAACTATACCTTCTGGATTGCAGGTGGGGGTTACCTACGAAAGGAGTTAGATGCTCTCGTAGCAAAACTCCAAATCAACAACGTCGTCTTTCATGGAGAGCTTACGCCGGCCGAACTCCACAAGCTTACTCCCCAAGCAGATATTGGCTATGCGTTGATGCGCAATTCGAGTCTCAATTACTATTTGAGTCTCAGCAATAAGAGTATCGATTACATCCAAGCAGGCTTACCAAGTTTGCAAATGGATTGGCCGGAGTACCGACGCATACACGATGCGTATGGTTGCTATCAACTCGTCCCTGAAATCAGCGTGCAAGCAGTCGTTGATGGATTGACTTCACTTCAGGATGCTACAACGTTTGAGCGCTTACAAGAAGGTTGTCGCACAGCTGCTCAAGAGTTGACCTGGAATTTTGAGCAGGAGGTATTGGTTGAGGTCTGGAAGGGGGTG
>CALDUE010000109.1 GCA_937923485.1 uncultured Saprospiraceae bacterium | reverse complement strand
ATCATCGCAAGGAAGACTTGAAAACGGCAGATGAGTTGACCAAAGAAGCAATGACCGCATTTCAAGAAAAGCAAGCTGAATTGCGCGCACTGTTAGATGTGAGAGCGTAGATGGCTTGCTGCTCCTATCTTGTGGGCGTTTTTAAGCTTTCGCCAAAACCCTTTCCTTGGAAACCTACGCTACTGTAGTCTTATACGCTATTCCGTTTTTTCTCGGTCTTATCCTCATTGAGTGGATAGCTGCAAAGAGGATGGGCGTATCGGTGATGAATTCGGCGGATACGCTTTCGAGTTTAAGTTCGGGGACGACCAATACATTAAAGACAGTGCTGGGGCTCAGCGTGGGAATTATCAGCTACTATTGGTTGGTTGATCACATCGCCGTCTACACCATCGAAGCGACCTGGCTGGCAGTGGTGGTTACCTTCTTGGTCAAAGACTTTGGTGGTTATTGGAACCACCGTTTCAATCATGAGATCAACGTGTTGTGGAACCGGCACATCATTCACCACAGTTCGGAGGAGTTCAACTTGGCTTGTGCACTACGGCAATCGATCAGTGAAATCTGGGTGTTCTTTTCCTTGTTTATGTTACCAGCGGCGTTGCTCGGCGTTCCGACCGAAGTCATTGCGATTGTAGCACCCTTGCACCTGTTTGCACAGTTCTGGTACCACACACGCCTCATTGGTAAGATGGGCTGGTTGGAGAAGGTGTTAGTGACACCAAGTCACCACCGCGTACACCATGCGATCAATGATGAGTATATCGATCGGAATTATTCGGAGGTCTTTATCGTTTGGGATCGCCTCTTTGGCACCTTCCAACCTGAACTTGAAGAGATAGAACCGGTCTATGGCGTCAAAAAAGCTGTCGGTACGTGGAACCCTTTCCTCATCAATTTCCAGCACCTTTGGCGCTTGGTTAAAGATGCGTGGCGAACGAACGTGTGGTGGGACAAGATCCGCATCTGGTTTATGCCTACCGGTTGGCGCCCTGCCGATGTCGCCGAGCGCTATCCCATCGATGGCGTACTGAGTGGCGATGCGGTAGCTCAGCAGCGCAAGTATGATTCGAAGCCGAGCGGCTTGATCCTAGGATTTTCGTGGATGCAGTTTGTTGTTGCCCAGTTGCTAATGATTCAGCTGTTTACCAATCTAGGTGATCTCGGCATTGAGCGTTCACTCACTTTCGGCATCTTTTTGTTCTTGACGCTTTTCTCGTTAACGAGCTTGCTAGACAAAAGCAAGTTGGCCGTTGCGGCAGAGGTGTTGCGGTTTGTCACTGCTGCGGTAGCTGTCGTCACCTTCGGCGGCTGGTTTGGCTTGGAGGCATATTTTCAGGGGATTGCGTGGGTGATGCTGGGGTATTCGTTATTGTGTCTAGGGATGAGTATTTGGGTGCTTTTTGAGAAAGAAAAACGCGCGTCTGGCATCGTTCAGTCGACTTCATACTAAAAGCAGAGGCCAGCCGCTTCTGTGCTCTGCACAGTGCTGGCATTAACAATGGCTAGCTTATCATACAGGCCGCTAGGAGCATGGAGGCATTCACGTAGCTAACCGCCGTGCTGCGTTGTCCCTTTTCTCCGTGGAACACTGAATGCTTGGTGGTTGAAAAAGCCTATCGTTACGTGGGGTCGTAAAATGGTGCAACAACCCTTAGTTTCACCTATGCTAAGGTCTGTTTCCTTGTTCTTATTAGTTGCGCGTTCGACCCCACGTTATTTTAGTTCGACTGCGTTGCAGTCTTAAGTGAGGGTAATAGCTTTTTGAAGTAGCAAGTTTCTATCTATTTCAAGTTGACAGCTATTCGTTGAGCAATTTAGGAAGCAAACCAGCAAGTTTGATTTCCGCAATTTTCGCATCAGATCGAGTATTGGCTATGTGTCTCATGTTTTTAATGGTTTGCTTAGCGATATAGTAAGCTCGAAATCGATTAGAAAGATCTAGCTGTTTATCTTCGATAAGGCTGTATAGTATATTTAAATAGTGAAGTCGATCTACACTGTTCGCTAAAATGGTACTAGACTTGTAGTTATGTTTTTTGACTAAGAATTCTCTGTGGCCTTGCCACTCAAGTATGTGTGATATTACAAGTGCGGGTGCATCGAGGCCTAATGCACTTGTTTCATCAAGATAGCCACCATAAGCGAAATTAGGTCTTTTGGGCTCAATTAGGCTTATTTGATTGCCCAATAGTTCGAAATGTGCATTTATGAATAGTTGGGTCTTCCCTATAGCGCCTGCCAGCATTGCAATTGGCTTGCGGTAGTACCACATTCTGCCATCTGTACTATTTCCACCTCCACAGCTTGGCCAACTTACTGCTCGTTGTATAGTTCTTAACCGATGATCAAAATTCTCACGCTGGTTAACAAGTTGCATGAATAAATAATCAGGTCTGATTGATACTTCAGAAGTAAGTCCCAAATTCCCATTTATGACTTCCCCTAGAGCAAAATAATAAGCTTGCGCAACGAAAGGGGCTGAATCAATGGCCTGATTAAATCTTTCTAGTTTTACGTGAGACTTAAGCTCGCTAAATTTTTCTTTAGGAAATATAGTCTTGTTATATTTTTTTGTTGCTTTAACGAATCTTTTAAAGTAGCTGTCGGTAAACAAATCCAAATCATAAGATCCAGTAAGTCCAAATATTTCTAGATCTTTATCAATAAGGCAATCAACGTAGGATATTGAATTTCTATATTTTGTAGGAAGTAATGATTGATTTGGTAACGAATCGAACACAATTACTTCAATGGAAGGTGTGTGCCAATTCTTAGGTGTGGGGTTGTAGCTTTGATATTGAGCAGTAAGATTTACGTACGTATTCAGGGTCGTAAAGAGTTTGCCACTACATATTTGGCCTTTAGCAGTATAGAGATTTGAATAGTGAATCTGCGCTAAAGGGGAATTGAAATTGGCTTTTTCAAAGACAATAAGAGCTCGAGTAACAGTGAGTGAGTCATAGGTTACCCCTGCATATTTTCCACTCGCAGATTCGTGTGCTGAGTCTATATACTTCGTCCCAGAGGGCAAACCGTAGTACCGATAAAGTGTGACCAGTGCCTGTGTTTTAGAGTAGTATTCCTGCGGCGTTTCATTTGATTTGGCTTTACATGCTTGATCCAATGCTATAAGGCCTTTTTCCACGCCATGAAGCGTGGTGTCAGGATATAATCGCCCGTTTGGGTAGGTGCTTAGGTCATGGCGTAGTATTTCAACATTTGATTGCGCACTTACGACAATACAGAACACAGAACTATACAGTGCAAAGGAAGAAAATTTGAAATTTCGTAAGCTCATGATTCTCAGATGCAAAACCATACTGATTTTCACACCGTGTGAATCAATAATTTTAAAATAGCCACATAAATCGCGGGGCAAGTGTACTATACAGCGTCTGTGCTCAACACAGACGCCGTGCTCTACCGGCCATCATGAAATTCAAAATTCAATCCCGTAGCATTGCGGGACAAAATTGAGCTTAGGCTTTACCTAAGCAACCGTCCCTCCACAACTACTACCCGCACCAGCCGTACAGCCATAGCAATGCTGATTCAGCACCACGTTACGATCAGCTAGGTTGAGGTTATCACCCTTCCAATCGTTGATGTGCTTGACCTCGTGACCGATAGGAAGCTCCAACATCTGGTTGAAATCACAGTCGTAGATATAGCCATCCCAACTCACACTCACCATGCTGCGACACATCAGGCCTTCGACCGTCTCTGGGTTGAATGCACCGACCAACTTTTCCATGTACTCCGCATAATTGCCACTCTCAACGAGGTAGTCTAAGAAGCGCGACACAGGTAAGTTGGTGATCGCATAAAGCTCGTTGAACTCGATGTTGTACTTGCGAGAAAGTTGACGCTTAAATTCCGCTTCGAGTGTCTTTTGATCACCAGGGAGATATGCACCTGAAGGGTTGAACACCAAGTCGAGCTTGAGACCTGTTCCCGGCATACCGTAGCCAACCTCGTTGAGCATCTGCAATGCCTTGATAGAATCCTCGAACACACCATCACCACGTTGTGAATCCGTTTTCTTGGCTGAGAAATACGGCAAGCTTGAAACAACATGCACCTTGTTCTTCTTGAAGAACTCCGGAAGATCATGGTACTTCTTGTTGGCTCGGATAATCGTCAGGTTACACCTGTTGATTACCTCCTTACCAAGCTTGGTACACTCTTCGACAAACCAGCGGAAGTGCGCATTCATTTCAGGTGCACCACCCGTAATGTCTACAAGGCGAATCGTTGGTGTTGCGGCAATGATTTCCAAACAACGCTCAAGCGTTGGGCGATCCATGTTCTCGACGCGCTTGTCCGGACCAGCATCCACGTGACAGTGTGCACAGGTCTGGTTGCAAAGCTTTCCGATGTTGAGCTGAAAAACCTCCACCTGAGTCGCCTTTAACGGCGCATGACCCATAGTGCCTAGCTTCTTACCAAACGGCTCGAACTTAGCATCATCGATGTCCTTGCCCGAAAGGACTTGCAATTGCACCATGGTATCCGACAAGTCGGATCCTCGAGCGGTAAGTGATTTCGTGCGTTGCTTGATTGCCATAGTTATAGTTCAGGAGTGGTGTGGGTGAAATAGTACCACTCTTCAATAGAGTGAACCTCGATAAGACAAACGGGATGTTTCTTTAAAATATCTTCAAAAGATGTCCAGTTTTTCTCGAATAAATACTTGAGCTGAGAATCGATAATATTCTTAGTTTTTAGAAAGATAATTTGACGTGGTTTTTTGTAAACATTATAACTGATTTGAAAGTCACTATCATGCGTTACTACAATTGCTTCTGAAGCAACGGCAAGTTCGATAATTGCATTATCTGGCGTTTCGGGATCAGTAAAAAGCTTGTTTACATGTTGAGCATCACCACTTCGATTTTGCAACCATTTAGTGATACCGTAGCTAACATTTACATCACAGATAAATTTCATTTCGCTGGATTATAAATACGACCAGCTGCAGCGTCTGCGGCATAATCCAATGCTGCTTGCCAGTCTTCCCAGGTCAATTCAGGAAATTCCTTTAGTAGATACTCTTTAGATTCTCCACCTGCGATCATCTTAACCATGACGTCAATAGCCCATCTTGTACCATTGATTCTTGGTCTACCACCACATATTCCAGGAGTGCGGACAATCCTATCTTTTGGTGAGCCGTATTCTGGTGCCTTTGGTTCGTTGAATTGATTCGACATAATCATCTAATTTTACGCAAGTTACATCCCAAGCTTCTCAGCCTGCTTGATCATTTGGACACTAGAGATTAAAGTCGAACCAGCTTTAATGGCCGCAGCGACATGCACCGCTTCCATCATCTGCTCTTCGTCAGCGCCATTTTCGAGGCAGTTGGTCGTGAAGGAATCCACGCAATATGGACAGGCAATCGAGTGACTTACCGCCAAGGCGATGAGGGCTTTCTCGCGTGCGGTCAAGGCAGTTTCGCCATAGGTGGCATTCTCGTACCACTCGAAAAACTGCTTTCCCATTTCAGGCTGGTGCTCGTTGATACGACCGAATTTCTTGAGATCCTTTGGGTCGAAATACTGCTTTTCCATACGTTTCTTCTTTTCGCCCGTAGGCGTCGTCGGCTCGCTAGGCCTACCGATTGATTCTTGTTTGAGTTGGTCTGCGTCGAGCGCAAAACCGGTCCACCGAGCCTCGCGTTCGAGCATGACTTCGGTGTTGTCCCACAATCCATTGTCGAGCGTGAGCGCGTAGGATTTCGGGAGTGGATTGTCGAGCATCTTGCGACGCGCGGCCTTGTAATCGTAATCGAGGCCATGGAATTGATAATCCAAGGCTCCATCTTTTACCTTGATGGTTGCACACCAAACGCGTGGCGTACCGTCGTTGGCAGGCATACCGAGTGCTCCTGAGTTGAGCCATAGTTTATCGTCTTCCGCATGCGCAAACGGCAAACCTGAGTGACCACTCACTATTACGTCGCTATTGGTTTTAGCGAAAGCTGGCGCCTTTGACTCAGCCCAATCAGAACTGCGCCATACAAATTCCGAAGTCGCCTCATAATTGCCGTGCAGTACCAATACTTTACGACCCGGTTCTCCCCCAGGGGGAGTCAGTGGGGCGGACGTTGAGTTTTGGCCAAGCTCAAACGTGAGGTAATCGGGCAGCGTTTTCATGTATTCTACCGCCGACGGACTTGATTGCTTGTACGCAAACGGATACCAGATACGAGAGAAGATGTCGCAACGCGAATTCTCGTCGAAGTTGCAACCACAATCTTCCAAACCGTCTCGAATATTCATCTCGACATTGCCTGCGATTGCATGAATGCCCCAGTCTCGAACGACCTCAATACACTCGGTTGGGTTGGCGCAATAGCCTACAATGTCACCTGTACAGATGATGTTCGACGCAGGGATAGCACGGGTTTTGGCGAAAGCCTGAACAGCTCGCAATGCCTCAAGGTTAGAGTACACTCCACCAAAAATCAGGACTTCGCCTGTCAATATGCCGATGTCCTTCGTCATGTCCGTTGAAATAACCGTGAAGTGAGGAAAAGGATGAACGAGAGTGCGGTGCCAATCAGCGTAGCGCCGAGTAGTCCGGCGTATTTGCCGTCGCCGATCATTAAGTAACCTGGCATGCCTAGGATGGCATAATGAAGTCCGACGAAGAGGCCTGCGCCTACCGAAAGTGCGAATGCCCATTTCGGCACTTTCATGTTCCAAAGTAGGAAAATAGGTGCCAATCCAACTATCATCAACCCTGAGATTGTCGTTGCTGAAAGTACTTCAGGGGCGAAAAACACAGGGATAGTACCAAGCAGGGCCAAGGCAATCATGGCGATGCGTCCAAACTTGATGCTTGCTGTTTTTTGATCGTTGTTGTTACCGATACCAAGGTCTTTTACGAGCAGTTTCGACCAACTACTAAAGGTGCTGTCGAGTGTGCTCGCCGCTGAGGTTACCATGATAAGGTTGACGACGAGTAGTGCGACGGTTCCAAGCGATCGGGAGACTTCAACAGCGGCTTCTCCTTGCATACCTACAGCTTTCGCGAAAACCCCAACTAAAGAGAACAAAATAATACAGGCAGCCCCTAGTGGTATTGCCCAGTAAAAAGCCTTTCTGGTCGTTTTCGGATCGCTAATGAACCCACGGTCGGTCATCACTGGATCGTGAAAAGGATAGGAGATGGATTGCAGGATGGCTACGAACAAAAGGTCCATTCCGCCGACTAATGTCCACGAGCCCCAAGGAGCAACTTCAGTAGCCGAAGCTGCTTGGACAGTTTTTGCTCCGCTAGGTCCAATCATACCAAGCAGGACGACGAGCAAGACCCCAAAGAGCGCCATCTGTACGACATCGGTGAGGATGCTCGAACTCATGCCCCCTTTGAGCGCATATGCGAGTGTAAGGGCCGTAAAGACCAACACTGCAGCGAAGTAAGGCGAAGAGCCATAGTCCCCGAAATAGCTCCCGATGACCATTGTGTTGCTCCATACTTCATTGAATAGCCGAAAGGCGATTAGCACCGAGAACAGTATCAGCGCCACACGGCCATGTTTCCTCGCCAAGAAATCGTGGATGCTTTTAAATCCACCCTTTATGCGCATGTCGACCAACACCTTGCCTGCCACCCCGAAACTGAGGTAATACGCAGCATAGGCTACGCCGCCAACGAGCCCGAAGGCAAGTCCTAAGTTGGCCGCATTGGTCAAGGATTTTGCAAACAACCAACTGATGATTAGCGAGCTGAGCAATAACCAAAATCCTGGCTGCTGATCTCGCTGCCTACCGGCATAAAAGGCCTCAGACGTTCGCGCACGCGGCACCCACCACAACAGCGCAAGGCTGCTGCCTATGACTAGAAGCCATTGTAGGAGTTGAGTGGTGGACATGAGGAAAAATGAACGTTTATGTAGAGGTCTGAACCGTCAGATCTATTCCTTTTTTGAATGAAAAAGTGAACTTGAAGTTGTTCGTCCTGCCGATCTTCAGATCGGCAGGACAGAGCTAGCAGCGCTAGCTACTGCGCCCACCACGTGTCCACGTTCGGTGAGTTAGTACCACCGATGCGCTGAATGGCTTCGTTGTAAGAAACTTCGTTCAACGCCTGCTCCGTTGCAGGGTAGGGGAAGCGCACGGGGATCAATCCATCGTTCAAGCTCGACAACGGAGCTAGGAATTCGGGGAATCCAGTGCGTCTCCATTCGATCCAACCTTCATAACCATTACCGATGCTGGCGAGCCAGCGCTGGGTAGCGATCTGCGTGAGGTCTTCGTAAGCAACGCCCGGACGATCAAGGTAATCACTTGGCAACTCCGTATCCCAATACTCAAAGGCTTGAGTGACTCCAGTTTCGTAGAGCGCTTCAGCGTTTGAGAAGATCAGACCTGTTGCTGCAGCTTCCGCCAAAACAAAATGCGTTTCCCATGAAGTCATGAAGTTAGCCTTGAGATTGGTTGAGTTCTCGCGCCAAATCATTCCAGGAACCGTGGGGTTTAGCACCGTAGAACCAGGTGCAAGTCCATTGCGAACACCCGCGAAATCTCCGTTTGCATTTTCTCGAAACCACAACGCTTGACGTGGATCGTCAAATGCATCGAGCAACGTATCGATCGTCGTCGACATCAAGTAATTTGTAAAGTCACCAGCTCGTGCGCGTGCGAAACGAAAATCATTGGGTGCATTTCCAAATTGAAATACTGCATCCTCAGAAACCTCATCAATGAAACGACCGTCAGCAACGATCTCTGCTATCTCTGCTGCCGCCCCTGGAAATGGTCCTGAAGCACGCAGCAAGTAGCGCAGACGCAGTGAGTTTGCAAAGCGAATCCAAGAAGGGAGGTCGCCATCGAAAAGCACATCGCCTTCTAGTTGAATGACACCGTTATACTGGTCCATTACCTCGACAGCAAGTCTCAGGTTGGCGAGGATCCCATCGTCTGCAGTATAGACATCTTCTTGAAGGGTGTAGCTCGGGCTAACGACTCCGTCGGCTCCTCGCACTGCTTCCGAGTAAGGAACATCACCAAAGATGTCGGAAATATTAGCACCAATAAGCGATTTGAGCACAAGTGCCGGACCTTCATACACTGCTTGCGCAGGATTTGTCTGACTCTTGTCGAGTACAATTTGAATATCGCGCAAGTTGGTATAAAGCAAGGGCCATGGATCGCCTCCAAACTGGGGAGCGAGTAGGTTGCCACGGTCAAACGCGTTGAAGCCAGGGTCGGCAGAGAAATACTGGCCCAAGTTTGATCCTCCTGTGAAGCCTTCAAAACTCAAACCATCGGCATAGTCAAAAATGACTTGACGAAGGAGCAATTCTGGCTGCACGTCAACAGGTTCGTTTGGATTGGTGTTCAGATCCGTGAAGTCATCGGTACAGCCTGCGAACACGAGTGCGCTAAGTAGCGCCAAGATCGAGTAGTTAGTTAGGTACTTCATCAAGATTAGAATTTAGCATTAATAGAAAATCCAATACTGCGTGGCGTCGGGTAACTTATGTCTTCCACACCGCGCACAAATCTGGTGCCTTGTACTGCAAACTGCTCAGGGTCGAAATGGCGAATGCCAGGCGACCACGCCGCGAGGTTGCGACCAATGATGGCGAATTCAAAGTTGTTGAGCCAGTTGACATTCTTCGAATTCAAACTGTAGCCAAGGCGTATCTCACGAAGTTTCACGAAAGTGGCATCAAGGGTATTGTTCTCCTCGTTCTCTCGGTTGTAGAACTGTATATAGAAAGTCTCTGCTGAAATTGCGGTTGTGTTTTCGACAAATACTGGAGCATCTGCTGTTCCCGTGTTGACGACTCCAGGAACGATGATTCCCTCCTCTGGTCGGAAAGAAGATTCTTCCAACTGTCCTGAGTATGCGCCTAAGGCCTGCGTACGACTTACGAGCTCACCACCTTGACGCCAGTCCACTAAGAAGCTGAGACTAAAGCGATCGTAGCTAAAAGTATTATTGAAGCCTACCTGGAAGTCAGGCGTATAGTTGCCAAGCTTACGTAACGTATTGTCTGCGATAAACTCACCATCTGAATCGACGATGAAGCGACCTTCATCATTGCGGAGATAGCCCGTTCCGAAAATGTCTCCAATCTTGCTGCCTTCCTCGGCGATGAAGAACACGGTTTGTCCAGGACTTGAGTACACTCGAGCGAAGTCAATCGTGGTACGATCAACACCATCAGGGAGGCGTTCTACAGTTGCTTGAGATTTGGTAAAGTTGATACGCCCGTCGTAGCGGATAGGTCCGAGCTTGATGTTACGCATCGAAAGCACAGCTTCGATTCCTGTAGCGCGTACGGCACCACCATTTACGATGCGGCTTTCGTAACCAGAACTAATCGGGGATGGCAAGTTGAGGATTTGATCCTTGTTGAGTTGCGTGTAGACGGTCAAATCAAGTCCAATCTTGTCATCGAGTACTCGGACATCAACACCTCCTTCGAAGGAGGTTGAACGTTCTGGTCTCAAACCGTTTGCAGGTAACTGGGCCTGACTGGTAAAGGCTGGATTCCCTCCAACAGGAGTGCTCGCTGTGAAGGTACCAGTGGTGCGGTAAGGATCCGTGTCACTGCCTACTTGAGCTGCACTCGCACGCAGTTGTAAAAAACTGATTGGTCCTCTGGTTAAATCCAAAGTTTTTGAAGCAATCCAGCTCGCACTAACACTTGGGTAGAAGAAACTCGTGTTATCAGCTGATTCTGGTGTTGCAAGGCTACTTGACCAATCGTTACGTCCGGTGACGTCTACGAAGATTTGATCACGCCATCCCACGCTTGCCAATCCATATACACTGTTGATGCGGCGCTCGGTAATTTGACCAAACGAGATGAGCGGTACAGCTGTATTCGTAAGGCGATAGATGCCAGGAGCACTAAGCGCTTCTGCTTGTATTTGCTCAAATTCAGTTTTCTGGTTTAGGCGGTTGCCACCGACAGATGCGCTAAACGTTATGCCTTTGAACTTATCGCTGTAGGTAAGTAAGACATCGGTGTTCTGTTCTGTAAAATTGACCGTGTTCTCAGCATAGGCACCGTTTCTAAAACGATTGGTAGAGAATGCGCGACGGAATTCGCGATCTTCGTCGGAGTTGTCAATTCCTGTACGAATTCTGAAATCTAGTTTTTCAGAGATTTCATAGTTCGCAGACAGAAAGCCTGTGAAGCGATCACGAGTAAATGAGTTACGATTTTCATTTAGGATGAAAAACGGATTGTCGAAGAAGCTTGTATTGAAACTGAATTGCTGAATGCCCTCAAGCCCAGGTTGCCAATAATCGCGCAAGCTTTCTAAATTGGTTGATCGACCTAGCCAAGAGACCAGCGTGTAGTTCAGGTTTTCAGATCCGTAGCCGCTTGAAGGACGATTGTCACTTCGAGAATTTACGTAGTTAATTCCTGTGCTTACGGTCAGCTTTTTAGTTGGGGTAAAGTTGAGACGAGCAGACACGTTATTTCGCTCGAAGTTTACCCCTGGGATGTAGCTATCAGAGCGCAAGTCTGTAAAACTAAGTCTGTAATTTCCACCACTGAACGCTTGACTCAAAGCGATGTTATTCGTTGTGGTCACACCTGTTTCGTAAAGATCGGCAACGTTATCAGGGTTTGAATTAAAAGGCGTCGGGGAGATCGCTTCGCCGTCATAGAGGGCAAGGTCTCCGGCGCGTACAATCGTTCCGTCTGCTAGTTGTACAGGCGAGTCAAATTGAGGGGTTAGAGTTCCCTGGTCAAGGCGAGGCCCATAACTGAAACTGATGTTGTCGTTAACTCCTCCACCGGCTCCATTTAAATATTCAAAAGCTCCGCCGTTTCCTTGGCCAAACTCGTTTTGAAACTGAGGGAGTCTAAACGGGCGCTCGAACATCGTCTGCGAGTTCACTTCGATGCCAAGTCCTTCGGAAGGCTTGCCCGTTTTGGTATTAATGATGACGACGCCATTGGCCGCTCTGGTTCCATAAAGCGCTGCCGATGCAGGACCTTTAAGTACAGTAACGCTTTCGACATCGAATGGACTTATTTCTGGGCTTCCGCCACCGAAGTCGACTTCTTGGAATCCTTGTGAGGCTTCGTTGGTAACGTTGAGAACTGAGCGGTTGTCGATTGGGATACCATCGACGACGTAAAGCGGTGTGTTGTTGCCAAAGCTCGCGTTGCCACGAATACTGACTAAGCTAGTAGAACCTACGCCTGTAGGTCCAGAAAGCACATTTACTCCAGCAAACTGTCCGCTGAGGTTGTCTAAGAAATTTGTTGAGGCGACATCTGAAATATCGCGAGCTCCGAGTGATTCAATGGCATAGCCGAGCTTCGCATTGTCTCTTTTAAGGCCAAGAGCGGTGATGACCACTTCATCGAGTACTTGTGATGAGACCGTGAAATTGAGTGTGTTATTGCCATCAATAGATTGACAAATGGGATTGCCTCCTGCATAGCTGACGCAGAGCTCTTTTGCATCTGCAGGAACTTGGATAGAGTATTTACCATTCAGATCAGAGACCGTCCCAATGTTTGTATTGGGAACCATGATTGTCGCACCGATTAGTGGTTCAGCGTCGTCAGAAACGGTACCGCTTACCGTAGTTTGTGTAAACGAAACAGTGGCAACTAGGCATAGGCCTAGTGCAAGTAGAAATTTTGACATAGAAAAGGGTAGCTAAAAGCCTAAAGAAGAGAGGGAAAGATTACGCTGCTAGAAGCATTCCTGCTGGAGGCCCTCTGCTGGTTGTGCTTTCGCCAAAACGCGAAACGAGTCCAAGACTGGTTTCGCTGTCGCAAACGCGTCCAGCTGATACAAATAGAAGTAATGTCCAAAGGCTCGAAGCGGATCGCTTCGCAAGTTGAATAAGGTCGAAGTGCAGGTTGCAGTCAGCTCTATATCCAAGCAGTAGGACTTCTTGTGTGTCTAAGTCAAGACCAACGCTCAATTCCTTTTTTAATGCACAACCTAAGTGGTTGGTTTGCCAAGGAAGTGCAGCAAATTCGTTTTGGCGAAAGCTGTCTTTTTGAAGGCCAATTAAAAAGGATCCTCCTCTGAAGTTGTTACCTACTGCGGTGTGTCCAGCCTGAAGCGCTTGGTATGCTCGACCAATTTCTGCAGCACTTAGCTCAGGTGTGTCACCACCGACAACAATCAACTTTTGATAACCCTTTGCCCAGCAATCAAGGACAGCATTCATAAGGCGTTGGCCAAAGGAATTTCCGCGCTGAGTGGCTTCTGTCGATCTAATAAAAGGTAGGCCAGAAGCTATTATCGTCTGCTCCGTTTCAAGTTGAAGCTGCTCGTGAATACGAATCGCATCACTCTTCGATACACCAAACGACTTCTTCTCCGCTTCGGCTTGTGCCGAACGCGAAAACATAAGTACCGCTGTCGTAGTAGAGTGTATGATGGCGCTAAGGTGTGGTTTTCAATTGACTTGCAACAAAGCTACGTGTCATTTATCCAAAATAGATGCCTCACGACATAAAAAAAAATGGTCGTTGAGAAGAAATTGATTCGTAACTCAAATAGCATTACAAACACAATTTGCTGATTCGTAGAAATTTACAACTGAATACAGCATGAGTTTTGATTGCTCAAATCAGATGCTGAGCTTTTCTCGCCAAGTAAATTTAGAATAGAATTTCGGTGAGCTGAATTAATTCAAACAGCGCTTTACTTCAACGGATTTAACTCTTTTATATACTTTGGGACATCTTTTATAGAATCACCAAATTGGTGAATGAAAGCTGAGGCTTTGAGCATTCTTTTGTTTCTGGAGGCTGACTTCGGAGGCGAAAGACACATTTCATCTAGTTATTGATCAGAAGAGATTTTCACTTTTACTAGCACCACGAATGGTCTGCGAACAATAGGTACTCCTCGATGTTTCGCCAATACTGCGAACGCTATTTATCCTTTGCCTCGTTCTAGTCATGGCGGTCAAGTCATGTATTTCTTAAGCGAACAAGTGCCTGACCAAACGGATGGCGTTACGGCGGTTCTTAGATATGACATCTAGATATATCGTTGAGTAGGCACTCCTAGACTATCTTGTGCCTAGCAGCATCTAACTTATTCAGTTTTTATGAAGAATTATTTTTCTATTAACTGGTTGGTTAGATGCTTTTTTGTTGTTGCAGTATTGCTGCCTATAAGCTTCTTGTGTGCCCAAGATGCACCTGAAAACTACTCTCGAGTCTATTATGCCAATGACTTTTTTCGCGCCCGGGATTTATACTATACACAGGGCGTTAGGATAGAACTGAGTCGAGCGAAGTGGGCTTTTCTTTTTACCAGAGAAGGCTTCACTCCTTCAAGTCTTTCTGATCCTGAAATTCGCATTGGGGATCACCCCTATGCGGGTGTGAGTTATGCGGGTGTGCGACGAACGTGGAAAGGTGTACTAGAAGGTCAAGAAGACTTATTTCTTCTGCAAGGAAATATTGGGGTCATCGGACCTGCCTCAGGAGGCAAACAAGAGCAAACAGCTATTCACCGTTGGATAGACGATGAAATTCCAATGGGCTGGGGTAACCAGATTACTAATGATCTGATTCTGGATGTGATGGCTGGATATGATAGGCTAATGTTCAGCAGTAGGTTTTTCGATATTGAATTAGGGGGTCTCGCTCGCTTAGGAACGTACAGGACACGACTTGATGTACATGGTCAATTTCGCATAGGAATTGTGGAGCCAATTACGACTCGTAAAGGCAAGTCATTTTCCTTAGTCTATCGAGTTTCTCCTGTCGCGCAGCTAGTTGGGTATGATGCGACTTTACAGGGAGGTCTATTTAACGATAGTAGTCCTTATACCGTCCCTGCTAGCGATATTTCTCGCGCAGTTGGTCGGATACACACCTCGTTAGATATGCGATTTGGAGGTTTTGGCGCAAGCTTCGGTCATACCTATCAGACACGTCGATTTGCAACGATCGATGCGCACGCGTGGGGCGAATTGACGCTAGTGTGGTACGGACAAAAAATCGGAAAAATTGTGAGAGGGGATATTACGGTGAATTGAGGTTTTAGATAACCCTGTCTGATGAGCTCTATACATCACCTGTTGAGATTTTCAAGAATTAAGTCTAGAGTCAAAATGAAAATCAGAATGATCAACGACTTTAACCTTCTTTCGGTAATCAGGATGGGCGCAGTTTAATATATAGTTGTTTGCTGAATGAATTACACAGCTAGGTACACATAGAGCCAATGTTTTTCCTCTGAGAATCCACTGCTCTGCTATTTCGGCTAGTATGGATGGCGCTGGGTAATCTATCCAATTCGAGGGAAGATCTTTGGCGACAACTGTCGTGATTGAATTATCTGGAATCTGAAGAGTGATAATATCCAAATCAGGAACAAACATTGGAGGTGTATGGACAATTGTCTCTAACAACGCAATCTCCCTTGATGCACCAGTATAGAGGACAGGAGTCCCTTTGTTATTCCAGCGGCCTCCAGTAATAGCGGCCCCTGTACCACTCGTATCCTTCGCGTATTTCTTATCTGTAATTCTGTAGACAGGCATATCTAGCTATATACTCCGTGTTCTATGCGCCCCAATATATCTTTCACTTTAGACACGCCGTCCGGGTATACAACAAGATCTTGAGGCTTCATTCCACCTAGTGCAGTATTCGGTAAGGCCATCCACTTACTAAAATTCTCTATGCTTTTAAAAACATCCGAACCATATAGAAATAAATCTGCAAGTCCGAAAAGTTTCACAGAGGAAATAGAGTCAAGATTTTTCTTTGATTTTATCCAGCGATAAACAGTAGGAGCTGATGTGTTAAGCATGGCAGCCATCGCATCCACAGAGATGTCAAAGTGCTTCCTGAAATTAACAATCACATTGGGGTCAACGCCATTCAATGAAAGGCTGATGAAGTCATATGGACTCTCAATTTCGGTACGAACATACTTCTTCCCTAGAATCCGAATAAGCTCCGAGTAATGCGCGGTCGATCTCTGGGGTGTAGCTATCATTTGATAAAATTATTTATCATTTGAACGAAGATATGCCAAAAAAATTGTAATGGCAAGTGTCACAAGCTCAAATCTTTCCTCGCAGCGTCTCCTTAAAATACTCCGCACTCACCTCTGCACTTGTCAACGAATCGACCGTATAGTTTCCGCCCTGCTCCAAATAAAAGTACTCCAAGCCGGACTCTTTTGGATCAGGTAGATAGGTGGTGTAATCAATTGATCCATTGCCGAGTTCGGTATAGTCGCGGCTGACCTTGTCCATGTCTTTGATGTGCCACATCACGTAGCGACCAGGCTGCTCGGCGATGAGTTGAGCAGGCGTCTTTTTAGGATCGTATGCCAACCAGTACATGTCGAGTTCAAGTTTCACAAGGGCTGGGTCTGTCCCAGCGATGATCATGTCATAGCCTGTCGTTCCGCCTTGAGAATGAAATTCGTATCCGTGGTTGTGGTAAGCGAGTCCAATGCCCGATCCTTTGAGATGTTCACCAATAACATTGAGCTTCTCAACCAACATTCCAAATGCTTCGAGTGATCGTTGATGTTCGCGTAGAAGCGGCCACACAACGTACTTGCTGTTGAGGGTTTTGGCGCAAGCTAGTACCTTGTCTGTATAGGTTCGCATGTCGTCATCGGAAGCTTCCAGTAGCGTAGTGAAGTCATAGTGACCGCTATGCGCAGCCATTCCAAGCTCATCAAGCATGTTTTTAAGTTCGGCCGGGGAGACTCCAAAAATCAAGTTGCTCTTAGCATCAAAACCATACACCTCCCCGTGTTGGTATCCCATCTTCTTGAGCTTAGCCAGCGTGCCACGCGGGTCTTGCTTCATCAAGTCGCGAATCGAATACAGTTGATAGCCAAGAGGGAATTTGCTTGCTTCAGAATCTGTACTTCCACAGGCTGGGTAAACTGCTGCAGCGGCAGCCATAAGACTCGATTGAATGATAAATTGACGACGATTCATGGGAGTTAAAGTAGGTAGGATTTATCACGATTGGGGTCACGGAATTACATACCAGATAATAGTTCAGACTATATCCTACGGAACCCAATCGCTATTCTTCGATGAGTTTATTGAGCATACCGTCGAATATCAATCCATGAAAGGGATAAACCGACCACCAATAGGCACGTCCGAGTAGGCCATTGGGTCTGAAGGTTGCAATTTGATGTAGTTCGTCACCGATGATGTTGAACTCTAACCAAGCCTCTCCAGGCACGATCATTTCTGCAAATAAAAGAAGGCGTCCTTCTTCTTTGTTCGCATACAAAACGCGCCAAAAGTCAAGCGCGTCTCCTGCATCTAAATCGGTAGGACTTGAGCGTCCACGGCGAAGACCGACACCACCAAATAGCTGGTCGATAAAACCTCTAATCTTCCATAGAATGTTGGCATAATACCATCCTGTATCACCGCCAATGCTCCATACTTTATCGATGGAGTGTTGCCGCGACACGAGCTTGCGAGAACGGTTGTCTTTGAAGCAACCAAAGGTGGGGACGTCTATAAAGTCCGAGATGTTGTAGCTCAATACTCCACTTACTTGCGAGTCTTTCCAGCTGGAAATAACTTCGTTCGTGTCAATTTTCGCGAAGGCCCGCTCAATAGATTTGGCATAGCCTTCAGGCTGAACGTCAAGAATTTCATTGATGCGAGAATCACGAGCAATGACCTCCACCTTCATGCTATTTACAAGTGAGGTTGCGAGATTGTAAGAGGTAGAAGTGACAAAATACAGCCAGTACGATGAGATTTTAGGTGACATCACAGGGACGGTGACGATGGTTCTTTTTAGATCTCTCGCGTCCGCAAAACCCAAGAGCATTTCCTTGTACGTAAGAATGTCCGGACCGCCAATGTCAAAATTTTGATTGTAGGTTTTTTCGTTGCCGAGCGCCTTGGTGAGAAGCTCGATTACGTTGCGAATACCGATGGGTTGGCAGCGAGTATTCAGCCACTTAGGAGCAATCATGAACGGCAGCTTCTCTACTAAATCGCGAATAATCTCAAAGGAGGCACTACCAGAGCCAATGATGATTCCAGCTCGCATCGTGGTGAGCGCAAATGTGCTCGTTCCAAGAATTTCCTCGACGTCTTTGCGTGATTGTAAGTGTTCTGAGAGGTCGCTTGCATTTACAATTCCACTGAGGTAAATGACCTGCTTAGCACTTGTCTGCCTCAGTTCGTTTGCGAAGTTGGTGGCACTTTTCTTCTCCAGGTCATTGTAGTCCTTTGAAGAAGACATCGAGTGGACGAGATAATAGGCTGCATCTATGTCTCTTGGAATAGCTTTTAAACTCTCTGAGTCGAGCAGGTCGAGTTCTACAATTTCAATAACGGGCAGCAGTGATTTAGGCGGATTGAAGCGGCCCTTGTCGCGCACACAACACACAACCTTATGTCCTTCTTGGATAAGGCCTGGTAGCAGTCGTTGACCGATATAGCCCGTAGCGCCTGTAAGGAGGATTTTCATGGAAAGGGAATGTACTTAGATAAGTGCGCAATGCCCGTGATTGTTTATCATGAAAGCTTGCTACACGTGCTACTATTTGCTGATACTGGTGAGAAGCATTCAGCAAATCTCATGATGAACAGAGGCTTGACGTGCTAACAGCAACCTTTTTAAGGAGCACGACCAAGAATGATGCGGCTGCTGATACGGTCAGTTTTACTCCACTTATGAATTGGTTTCGTGGTGACTTTGACGGGTAGAACAGTACGGATAATTGCCTACGTGAGTATGGAATCATACCTGATGATGCAAAGCCGAAGATCAGCTACAGAAGCTATGACTGGACACTTAGTCTTGGGCACTTTGGTAGCGATGTGTAGACGACTAAGACGCTAATACTTCGCACAGACCGTCTTCGTAGCTGGTTGGCTGCACGCCAAATACAGCTTCGAATTTACTTGAGTTGAAAACATAAGGCACGTTGAGTTGCTGATGTACATCATAGAGCTCGCGCATGTCTGAGCTAAACAAGGTCAAGAGTCGATAGGCCCATTTCGGGAGCACCGTCAACTTTGGTTTTACTTCAAGTTTGTCAGCAACACGGGCTACCCATTCACGGGCTGTCCAAGGATTACTTTGCGTAGGCAGATGCCACACCTGCCCAAATGCATCGCTCCGATTGCCAAGTAGTGCGAGGTGTTTTCCAGCATCTGGTGTGAAAGTGAAGCTGTGCGGCAGGTCGGCATTGATGAGCCATTGGGCTCCTGATCCTTTCAGCATATTCTTCAGGATCGTCTCGCTGAGCATACTGTTTTCAATGTTCGGTCCATAAAAATCAGCAGCGACAGCAATGGCAACTTCCACCTCTTTTGTTTTATGTGTAGTGAGTAAGCGCTCACGTAAAGCTTTGCGGACTTTGCCTTTTTCGGACGGAGGATTCAGAGGCACATCTTCATGCAGATCGCCAAATCCTGCAGGGTCATAGGCATAGACGTTATCGAAGAACACCAGCTTACAGTTGGTTTTGGCGCAAGCAGAAAGGACATTTTCGATAAGCACAGGCCAATCTCTTTTCCAAGCCTTGGTCGTATACGTAAGCCCAGCGGTGAGGTATGCGATTTCAGCTCCTTCGATGGCTCGGATTGTGGACTCGAGATCGAGCAAATCCGTTTTTTGATGCACGTACGTTGTGCTCGACGTGTCACTTGGAATCACATGTAGCGATCGAGAACAGAGCCGTACTTGATCTGTACAAGCTGAGAGTGCTATGGCGAGCGGACGGGCAATAGCGCCTCCTGATCCGAGAATAGTCTGCATGGTGTTTTGTTTTTCGCTTCCGCAAAACTCAAACCTTACCCGGTGATAACCATGGACAATTGTCTATAAATCTAGCTTGGCCAGCCTATCCTTCTTTTGCCATTTTACTTCGAATTCGGCTCAAATGGCGCGGGGCGATTCCAAGCATATCAGCTACAAAGTGCTGCGGCAAATGCAGCAAAAAATCTGGGTAACGCGCAATCATATATCGATAACGCTCCTCGGCTCCGCCAGAGATCAAACTCCATACTCGATCATCGTAGCAGCACAGCAAAAATTCGAGTGTCTGTACCCAATAAGCTTGAAGTTGAGGGTGTTCGTTGCGCATCTCTCGCCATGCGTGATAGTCTAGTTCCCACACAACGGTTGGCTCTGTAGCCATGATGCTCTCTTCTGATGGCCGCTGTTGTGTGAAGCTTAAAATGCTGGTTGTAAACTGCCCTGCGAAAGCCGCCCAGCGGGTCAACTCTTGGTCTCCATGTACGCGGTATTGACGAAGACACCCATTTTCGATGAATACGAGCTGGCGACAAGTCTCACCCGCACGCAACCAGTGTTCGTCGCGCTGTAGTTCCTTTCGCTTGAAACGCTTAGAAAGCGGTTTGGTATCAAACGTGAGTTGACCGACAGCTGCTTCGATAGGCTTAAATAACGGGTGCATTTGCCAAAGATGCTATGCCCACACGTATCGTTCCCGATAAAGCTTTGCATGGTGTAGTGCATGGCCACAAATCACAAATCCTATCGCGCGAACACTATGAGTGTGTCCACTCATGGTGCCTGTTCTTTCCATTGCAGCACTTTTAAAACTCGCGAAGAGGTGGCGCGTACTGTTGCGGACGGCCTTTAATTCTTCAATCAGACTTACGAGACTCCTTGAGCGTGGTCCTGAGATGGCCGCAAATTCGTCCTGCTCAAAGCCCGGGAGAGGCGTTTGGTCTGCGCGGGCAATTCGCAATGCTCTGTAGGCGAAGATTCGTTCGCAATCGATGATGTGCTGCAGCGACTGAGTGATGGTCCATTTGTCTTCGCCGTAGCTGAAGTGCTCTTGTTCGAGTGGCACGACTTCCAAATAGCTCATCAGTTCGGCTAGGCTTCGGTCAAAAGCTTCAATCAACCTTTCGGTTGGTTCAACTTGCTCGATGTACTTGGCGTAGTACTCGGCATATTCTGAAGGTTGTAGTTCTTGTCGGGTGGGCATGCGGTGAATATAGGAAGGGATCAGAAGTTAGAAGACTATGAAGCGCTTGAATTATTTAAATGCTTCACGCGGAATTTTACAGTTGTTTCCAAGTTCAAGAGTCTTGGCGAAAGTTAATTTTCGTTCTGTCATTGCATGGAGAAACATGCCTATCTTTAGTCCATGGCCCTTGATCGCTTTGAAGACCTCGATCTTTCACGACAATACACTTACGCTGACTACCTGACGTGGAAGTTTACGGAGCGCGTGGAGCTATTGCGTGGCTGGGTGGTGAAAATGAGCCCGGCTCCAAACACGCACCATCAGCGAATTTCAGGAGAGCTTTTCTTTGTAATCAAGACTCACATTGGCAAAAATAAATGTGATGTTTTCAGCGCACCTTTTGACGTGCGATTGCCACGAACAACAGGCGGAGAGACCGTCGTGCAGCCAGATATTTCGGTGATTTCTGACCGCGACAAGCTCACCAAGCAGGGTTGTACAGGCGCGCCAGACTGGGTCATTGAAATCTTGAGTCCAGGCCACACTCCCAGAGAAATGCGCGAAAAGTATCAGCTCTATGAAGAGTCAGGTGTACGCGAATATTGGGTCATTGAGCCAGCGAATGGACTGGTTCTTCGCTATGAATTACGCGATGGTATTTTTATCGGCTTGGCCCCTCGAACATCTGAAGACGAAAGCATTACCTCGGTAGTATTTCCAGATTTAAATATTTCTGGCGCTGGGATTTTCGGCTAGGATGCTTTCGTAAAGGCAAGGGGAGAATAATGTTTCTTGGTTGTTAGCATGTTTGTGTTTGAAGGCTTTTTAAGCTCTTAGCAGTACTTTTCTTGCTAAAGAAACACCTCGTAGTACCTAGCTAGATATGCAGTACTAATGCTACAGGACTGAACAGCTCGTGAGGTTACTTCACCTAAGCTTAGTACCTACCTTACACCCATGCAAAGCCTCGACATACGACGCGTAAACGTAGTTCAGTATCTACAGCCCTTCCGTGAAGGAGGTTCGATGCCTGGACTCGTCAAAGGCGATGATGACTTCATGTACGTCCTCAAGTTTAGAGGGGCAGGTCAAGGGAAGAAAGCTTTGATCGCCGAACTGATTGGTGGTGAGGTCGCTCGACTCATCGGACTAAAAGTACCTGAGTTGGTTTTCATGGACCTTGACGACTCGTTTCACAAAACTGAACCCGATCAGGAGATTCAAGACTTGCTCAAGTTTAGTGTCGGACTCAACCTTGGGTTGCACTTCTTGTCGAGTGCGATGACCTACGACCCGTTGGTCTCGGAAACGGATTCCATGACCGCCTCGAAGGTGGTCTTGCTCGATAGCATCCTCACCAACATCGACCGCACGGCCAAGAACACCAACCTGCTCATCTGGAACAAAGAACTGTGGCTGATCGACCATGGTGCCTGCCTCTATTTTCACCACAACTGGAACAATTGGGAAGGACAATTGAAGCGCACTTTCCCCGCGGTAAAAGATCACGTGCTACTCGCCAAGGCCAATGATTTGGAGCATGCAGCGAACGAAATCAAGCAAAGCCTCACGGAAGAGACACTGCGCATGGTTGTCGATTCGATCCCTGAAGAATGGTTGATCGAAGAGTCGAATCCGCTCCCGTCCTCCGTGATGCGTTCAGCTTATGTAGCTGTGCTTCTGGCCAAGGTCAACAACATTGATGCACTCGTAAAAGAAGCTTCCGATGCGAGATAAAGCGACTTTTGAATACGCGGTAATTCGAGTGCTGCCAAAGGTGGAGCGAGAAGAATTCGTCAACGTAGGTGTCATCCTCTTTTCGAAGCACAAGAAGTTCTTGGACCTGAAAGTGCACATCGACGAGGCCAAGCTTTTAGCGCTTTCGCCAAAACTAGACATCCAGCAAATCAGAGACTACCTCGCCGCCTGGAAAGCGGTATGCGAAGGTGCTCCCCAAGGCGGGCGAATCGGTGAAATGGAACTCCCCTCTCGATTTCGATGGCTGACGGCTTCACGCAGTACGATGATCCAAAGCTCTCCAACACATACAGGTTTATGTACCGACCCAGCGGAGGTTTTGGCGAAAGCTTTTGAAATGTATGTGGGCTGAGGGTGCTGCCTTTCTAACCGTCAGATCGAGTCTGAAAATTTGGGTTACCTATGTTCTAAATATTTCGTTCCATCTAGCTTAACTGCCTTTCTAACCGTCAGATCGACAACTCAAATGAATATATCTGTAAACTGAATTTAAAGTTGAAGTCCAGCTCTCGGCTAGATTTGACGGTTCTGCATTTCATACCAAATGCAAGACTGAAGTCTAACGTCGCCATCCAACTTAGGGTGCTCAAACGCCCCTCCTTTCACCATACCGATACGTTGCATTACACGCTCTGAATCCGTGTTGATTTTTGAGCAAACGGCGACCACTTTTTCAAGCGCTAGTTCGTTGAAGGCGAAGTCCAAACAAGCCTTCGCCCCTTCTGTGGCATAGCCTTTCCCCCAAGCCGCTGGCAACAGTCGCCAGCCAATGTCGACGGCGGGTGTGCAAGGCGATTCATAAGCTTGATAGGCCAAGCCAATAAAGCCAATAAACGCTCCCGAATCCTTGCGTTCGCAAGCGAAGTAGGTGTATCCGCGATGCTCATACATGTCCATGAGGCGTTGCAAAAAGGACTCGGTTTCAACTTCAGTCAGCGTGTTCGGGAAATACCGCATCACTTCTGGATCATTGCATAACTGATATAATAGCGGCATGTCGCTTTGTGTCCAAGCCCTAAGGATTAGCCGTTCAGATTCGAGAAGAAACATGGGACAAAAGTAGGGCGTTGATCAGTCGTGTCCCGCTACTTTTGAATCGCCCGACTTAGCCGGTCATTGATGGACTTTCCAAGACCTTCTTCAGGAAACCTTTCCGCAATAATGAGGTCTAGATTTTGTTGATCGAGTCGATGCATGGCAGCATAGAGGTTGCGGGCAGCTTCGCGGTCGTCACCATTGGCCGACAAAACTTCTAAGTGAAGTACGGCATCATTGAGCATGGGCCTGGTAAACACAAGAACCCCGATTTTCTTGTCGAGATTTTTGGCGATTAGACCTTCAATATCATCGGTGAGGCAGGTGGCCGTATTTGGCGCATAGTGGCGAGAAAGCATGCCTGGTGCATCTGGTGCAGCGTCGTCTTTTGTACGATGTTTTAAAGGGCCGACGACCAGCTCTAGCTCTTCGACCGACACAGATCCGAGGCGATACAAGATTGGCTTTCCGTCTTCAAAGCCGACGATGGTTGATTCGATTCCGCGTTGGCAAGGACCGCCATCTAAAACCACTCCTAATTTCTCTTTGAAGTAGTTCGCCACGTGTGCTGCGGTGGTCGGGCTAATCGATCCGAAGGGGTTAGCGCTTGGTGCTGCCAGTGGAAAATCAAGTTGATCGAGTAGGCGCAAGGTCAATGGATGATTGGGCATACGCACGGCCACGGTAGGTTTTCCTGCAGTGACGAGATTAGAGATGTGTGGCTGCTTTTTGAGGACCAACGTGAGCGGTCCAGGCCAGAACGCTTCTGCGAGTTTTGCCGCTGCTGGAGGTATTTCTGCTGCGACTTTCGTCAAAACCTCCGGCGACTTGATGTGCACGATGACGGGGTTGTAAAATGGGCGCTTCTTTAGATCAAATATCTTTTTGACGGACTGTTCGCTAAAGGCGTTACCTGCAAGCCCGTATACCGTTTCGGTAGGGATTGCAATGATTTCACCGGCGTGAAGTGCCGATTTTGCTAAGCTTAGGTCTGTTGTAATCACGGGGTTGTTTCTTGGGGTGAAAGTAATTCGCGCGGAGCCACTTTGATGAATAGGCGTGGTGCGGTTTTCACGCAGAGCGACCTAAGGTCATTGACGTGAATTGAACCGCAGAGTGACCTGCGGTCTTTTGGTATAAATTGAATCGCAGAGCGACCTACGGTCTTCGATGTGATTTGAACCGCAAAGCGACCCGCAATTCTGCGGGACTGCGCAAAGGAGCAAAGTTCGCAACGCAGGACGCACTTGCAATACGCGTGGGCTGCCAGCGGCATCTGAGCTCTTGCTCAGGCTGGCTTAATCACGAAGGTTTGAACCGCAAAGTGTCCGGCAATTCTGCGGGACTACACAAAGGAGTAAAGTTCGCAACGCAGGGTGCGCGGGCCTGGCGTATTTCACGCAGAGCGACCTACGGTCTTCGCAGAGGTGCAGAGTTCGCGGAGTCGTGACGCACACTTGATCGCGGAGGCATTTATAGCGCTGCGACTACGTCGCTTTGAGAGGTTAGCGTCTGGTCTAGTAACGAAGTTGTCAAGCAGTGAGGTACGGATGATCTTGTAGAAAAACGGTAATTGTACTTTTGCGTCCGAAATCCGAAATCCGAAATCCAAAATACCTCACTATGCCCTACGACGAATACACCGCCGACCGCGTCCGAGAAGTACTAGATCGTAAAAAGGTTGGCTACCGTGAGATCAAGATGATGGGTGGCCTCTGCATGATGGTGGACGAAAAAATGTGTTGCGGATTGCTCACCAATAAGGAAGACGGACAGCCCATGCTGATGGCGCGTATTGGTGAAGCAGCAATGGTTGAGGCCTTGACAGCAGCACATGTCCACTCGAAAGCATCTAACATTCGACCGATGAAAGGCTACGTGTTTGTAGGTGCTGATGGGATAGATCGTGAAGACGATCTGGAGTCTTGGATCAATAAATGTCTAGCGTATAATCCGCTGGCAAAATCGAGTAAAAAGAAGAAGAAATAATAATTCAATAATTGTCCTAAGCAATACGATCTTTTACAGCGTTTTCAAGCGTTTCTCGTACAATGATAAGTACTGATCTGGAGGGATCATTTCTCATCTCCATCACCTCCCAACAAGCATCCGCCAATCCTGCTCCCCGCAATTCCAACTTCCCGATTTCATCAATAACCAAGGTACGGTTCGGATAAGTAGTGTGGTGGTCTAAAAGAACGGCTCGACCCCATTTAAAAACCTCTCCACTGAAGGCGTAAGGTCCGACCAAGACGGCATCATTTGCTTTTGGCGAACAGTCGAGCATACGTTTTTCACCCGTTATGATATTCTGCAGATAGCGCCTGCCTTCGTCATCAACAGGAGCTAAAAGTCCGCAGTACTGAGCGGGGTTTTCAGCTATACGCTGGCCTAATCGCGTCGTCTTTCCTGTATGCACAGGACCTGTAACCCATTCGATGTTACTCGACATCAGAAACGGGTTTTGGCGAAAGCTGGAGCGTGAGGCTAAGGGCCAACACACCAATCAACCATTGTTTGTATAGGGCAAAACCTGAGTGGGTTTTTAAGAGACGCGCATACTCCAATTTGGCGGTGCTTTTTAACTCAGGAAGCAACTCCATGACCTCCTCTACATCACTTGCATATTGACTGCTCTTTCCAAGCAGCCATTTGCGAAATAGTTTGGCAAGTAGCGGGCCGACGAGGAAATACCAGATGGCAACGATCGCTAATGTTCGTACGAAATAGAGCAGCGCAGAAATGATGGCATCATCCGCAGTGTTGCCGAAATAAATAGTTGCGCCGAGGATAACTGCAACCCCGATCCACCAGAAGAATTTGCGTTGTTTTTTCTTCTTTTTAGCGGGTAATTGTGCATCCTCTTTCACATAGGTAGTCTCCTTGTCGAAGACAATAGGCTTGTCTGCGAGCTCTCTTAGGTGCGCAAACATGGCCTTAGGAACCTGCACGGCAAGTACACCTATAAGGATGCCTCCCAAAATATAGGCACCAACATAGCCGCCAACAAGCGTCCAACTTAACGACAGCCCTTCATCAGCATAACTTGGGAAATACTTTTCTATGACCCATGCACCCCAACTATCAACGGCAGTCCAGAGCGGCTTGCCAAAGAAAAGGACCAGCATTAATAACTTCTGGATGGCTGATTCAACCATTGCCAGCAACGCGTATGGAATAGAGGAGACGTATCCTGGTCGGGCGATAGCATAAACAAGCCAACCTAATACCCCTTGAAAACTCACTGCGATGTAAGCTCCAACAGGTGAGTGAGGGCTCACAAGAGCTTTGATGATGAGGACGATGATCGTTGCCCGCAGAATCTCGCGCGGCTTCTTCGCAAAATGAGCAATAAGCGTGATAAGTATTACCGCAGTACCTCCTATGACCAATCCTGTGAGCGGAAGTTTGAAGGCATGCAGTAAGCCTCCAAGTCCAGATTCGACCACGGCCCATAAGGCCGTGAGGCGCAGCACCGCTTGGGGATTGCGCATCGAAGTGAGTGGATCAAGATTGGCCGCGGGTGAAGTCATTCCAATCTTCAAAGGTATCAATGTCTAGCCGCCTTTCGGGCGCATCAAGCAAGCGAATATTCAGACGTGGGTCACGAAGTATTCCTTTAGCTCCGCCGCCTGAAGTAGTGAGGTTGAGGAGCATTTGAAAGTGAACTGCATCAAAACATGCAGGCACACCAGCACCGCTCGGGTAGGAGAGTGCAGCGGCATCTGCGCCTTGTTGTTCTTCTGCAAGCTTACGCAAAAACGAAGCATCCACGAGTGGCTGATCCACGAGTGTAATTAGGATGGACTGGAGATTTTGCTGTCGCGTCATCAATGCGTGCATACCACAGGTGATCGAAGTGTGCATGCCCTCGGCCCAACGCTCATTGTGCGAAAGCGTAACGCGAGGATCGGAAAAGTGCGCTTGAAGTGCGTTTTCTAGCTCTTGCCGATGCGCGCCAGTGACAACAACAACCTGTTGAGCGCCTGCCGCTAGGCAAGCTTCTACTGCACGAGCGACCAATGTCTTGCCTTTATATACGAGCAGTTGCTTGGGCGAGCCAAAACGTTTTGCTTCTCCAGCGGCGAGGATGATGGCGGCGAGATTGGACATGGCTGAGAGGCGATCATTCATGAATAAATCCTCGTTTTTCTCGCAAACTCGGAACAGACCGCTGAGTAAAAACGGCAACGACTTCAGC
>CALDUE010000108.1 GCA_937923485.1 uncultured Saprospiraceae bacterium | reverse complement strand
AACTAAATTCCTTGAACTCCAAAAAAAATAGATTCCCTCCCTACTGGCGTACATACAACCTCGTACCCGGTGCAGGAACATCAGCCCCACGAATCGAATTCCACGTCACAAATTCTTGCCAAGTCATCGACGAAGCATGCTTCTGCCATACCTCCAATAGACTCTCGTAACGCTGAAGCGTATAATTCGCATTCGGACCTCTGTTCTCAAGAGACGTTGGCTTGAAGACCTGCTCCACCGCAAGGGTTTGGAGGCTAATCATCGGCATACGTGTTAAGTCGTACTTCTCGCGAACGATCGGCTTCACAACTTCAACATATTCAGCGTGATAAATCTTCAATTGCTGAGTTTGCGTACTGTACGTAGATGCTCGTGGATTCCAAGCTTGGAGTAAATGCTCGCTAATTTTCTTGCTACGCGCAAAATCTTTAAGTCGAGTATCTGCCGGAAAATCAACGTACTCCACATGATACTCACTCGTCATGTCTGGAATGCCCTCCATCATGATCGGACGCGATTGAATCTCTTTGATGAGCTCCGGATTCATACCTCGTACACGCCACTCAATGAAATTTCGAAGGTCTTTCGCAACACGAGTAGGAACCCGGCAAGCTGCACCTCGACCAGCAGGGACATAGTCCTTTCTGCAATGCGGATTAAGCCTACGCATTAATTCCACAGAAATATTAGTAGCCTGAGCTGCTTCCGTTAGACTAATCCCAAATGGAGCTGGAACACTCGTTACAAGTTGCTCATCCAAGGTGACATTCTGTGGTTGGAGCCCATGCGAGAGACCGTACTTATGCAAATACGTAGCGGCTACAAATGCAGGTACATAGTTGCGTGTTTCACGAGGTAAAAACGAACGCATTTCCCAGAAGTCACTCTTTCCAGACCTACGCATCGCTCTTCGCACGCGACCTGGTCCGCCGTTGTAAGCAGCCAAAACCAAAGACCAATCGCCAAAGCGCTCGTATTCATCTTTCAAGAACTGAACCGCAGCTCGCGTTGCCTTCTCCGGATCACCACGTTCGTCAACAGTATTATTGACCGTAAGCCCGTACATCTGCCCAGTGCCTGGCATGAACTGCCAAAGTCCGCCAGCTCCAGAGCGACTCAGTGCGGTTGGGTCTAAAGCACTTTCAACAATAGCGAGGTACTTCAAATCATCGGGTAATCCTTGGCGACGCAGCTCTGCTTCGAACATCGGTAAGTATGCTGGTGCGCGACCGAGAATCTTCTCCGACTTATCTCGATAGCGCAGCATGTAGCCCTTGATATAGCTCTGCGTAATCGGATGATCCTTTATTGAAATAATGCTCGGCATCGCTTCTAAGCGCTGTAGAATCTCTTGCTCCTCGTATGCTGAAAAGGTGGTGGCACCAGTAGCAGAGGCGATTGGACCGCCATATTGAGCGCTCGAAAACGAGGCAATACAAAGGCAGTAGACCAAAAGAAAATTGCGCATAAAGAGAATTACAACAAAGGTAGGATCGGCGGTGAAGGTAACCTGATCACTCACATGGTAGATCAGGTCAATTTGAACTGTTTCTTGGGGAAAAATTTACGCGAAAACAAAGCCAAGCTGATGACTCCATTCGGAAAATACGCTAGCTAAGTTTAATGATCAACCCAGAAAGGTCTAGGGTTTCTTGCTGGCCAGTCGTTAACTCCTTCACTGTCAATTGCTCGGCTTCTCGCTCACGCGTTCCGATCAAAGCAACGTAAGGAATTTGCTCCTTATCAGCATACTTCATTGGACGTTTCGGCTTCCCTGCCTCTGGATAACAATCGGCAGCGATTCCCGCCGAACGCAATTGATCGGTTTTGGCGAAAGCCCAAGCCAAGTTCTCCTCATCCATGGCGGCGAGTAGAATCTTGCGCCCCGTACGTACCGTGTCTGGCCAGGCATCCATTTCCTCCAGGACATCGTAAATCCGTTCGGCACCAAAGCTGATCCCTACCCCACTCATATCGCGACCACCGAACGCTTCCGTGAGGTTTGCATAGCGACCGCCGCCGCCGATACTTCCCATTCTAATTTTCTCTTGGCCAGGCGCAGTAGTGTCGACCACCACTTCAAAAATGCACCCTGTATAATAACTTAGACCACGAGCAAGGGTCGGATCGAATTCAATGCGCTGAGCCGGGTTCATGGCAGCAACCATCTCCAGTACCTGCTTTAATTCCTTCGCGCCCTGCTCACCTTCCTTGGTATTTGCGAGCGAAACCTCCCATGACTTAAGAGACGTATCCTTCAACATTTCGAGCAGCTGAGTAGCACCTTGAGCTGTCAATCCTTTGCCTTTCAATTCCTCTCCGACGCGTTCAGCACCAATTTTATCAAGCTTGTCTATCGCCGTAACTACCTCAATAAACTTATCACTAGCACCGACGGATTCTGCTAGTCCAGCTAAAATTCCTCGGTGGTTAATGCGAATAACGCACTTCAAACCAAGCGCTGTATACACCCGCTCAAAAAGCCTCACCAATTCAGCTTCATACAGCAACGAATCACTCCCTACCACATCGGCATCGCATTGGTAAAATTCTTGGTAGCGCCCTTTCTGCGGTCGGTCTGCACGCCATACTGGCTGAATGGCATAGCGCTTAAACGGGAAGCTCAATTCATTTTGATGCTGCACCACAAAGCGGGCAAAAGGAACCGTCAAATCATACCGCATCCCTCGTTTCGAAAGACTTGCCAATGCAGCTTTAGAATCGCGGGCTTCCAAAGCCACCCCATCAGCTTTCGCCAAAAAATCACCGTTGTTCAGCACCTTAAAAAGCAGCTGGTCTCCTTCTTCGCCATACTTTCCCGTCAGCGTAGATAGATTCTCCATCGCGGGCGTTTCAATCGGCGCGTACCCAAATGTTTGAAAGTGCTCGCGCAAGACCCCAAAGAGGTAGTCGCGCTTGCGCATTTGGGACGGGGTGAAATCGCGGGTTCCTTTTGGCGTGCTTGGTTTCATGAA
>CALDUE010000107.1 GCA_937923485.1 uncultured Saprospiraceae bacterium | reverse complement strand
CGTGCTTGCGTAGCAGGATTGCAACTCACGTAGACGATTTTTGGAGCAGCTAATTCGATTAGCATCGCGACCACATCGGCATGCATGCCTGCTCGCGGAGGATCGGTGATGACGACATCTGGCGCACCATGGGTTTTGGCGAAAGCTGGAGTAAGAATCGCTGCAACATCACCTGCATAACCAACAAAGTTGTCAATGGAATTTAACTCAGCATTGACCTTAGCATCTTCAATCGCCGAAGCGATTTCTTCGATCGCAACGATCTGCTGCGCTCCACGTGCGAGGTATAGACCAATACTTCCGACACCTGCGTAGAGGTCATAAACGTTCTGAGAACCATCAAGCGCAGCGTACTCAGCTACTACATCGTAGAGACGAATCGCTTGTGCCGTATTGGTCTGGAAAAAGCTCAGCGGACCGAGGTTAAACTGTACATGACCAAATTGCTCTGTAGCGAGAGGTTTGCCGTATGCAAGTACTGGTTCAAGACCATACATCGAGTCATTGAGCTTCAAATTGACAACGGTGTAAACAGTCGTGAGGTAGTCACAACGCTTCTGTACTTCTTCGAGGAACTGCTTGGCAAGTTCGGGGTTGTTTTCACCAAACATGAGGACGAGCATAACCTCTCCTGAATTTAGAACCCGTTGCATCGCTTTGCGTAGAAAGCCTTTGTTCGCGCCTTCATTATAAAAGCTCAGCTCCTGCTCCATAGCGATATCACGGAGTGTGTTGCGAAGGTGATTGCCAGGTTCGTTTTCGAGGTGACAGTGATCAATGTTGAGCACCTTATTCCACGCGCCGCGACGGTGAAAGCCAAGAGCCGGTCGCTCCATCTCGTGGCCTAACGCCATCTCTTCCTCTGTCAACCAGCGTCGATCAGAAAAGGCATATTCCATTTTGTTTCGGTAACCACGATCGCTTGGGGCTCCTAGAATCGGCTCAAGAACGGTGTCTAGTTTTCCGATGCGGCTAAAGGCATCCTGCACTAACTGTGCCTTCGAATCAAGTTGCAACCCATACTGCATATGCTGAAAACTGCAGCCGCCGCATGCTCCGAAGTGCTTACAGAAAGGCACCTGTCGCCTTTCGGCAAAACTGGAAAAACCTGTCGGTCGCCCATCTTGGAAGACGCCTTTTTTCTTCTTCGCGACAA
Organism: uncultured Saprospiraceae bacterium; assembly: GCA_937923485.1. Taxonomy (GTDB): domain Bacteria; phylum Bacteroidota; class Bacteroidia; order Chitinophagales; family Saprospiraceae; genus CALDTK01. The sequence goes on along the minus strand of CALDUE010000107.1, from coordinate 34,978 downwards.
GATCGACCACATCACCAGGCACTGGACCACGCGCGAAAACCACATTTCCTTCTGGGTCGCGCCCCACTACACTGCCACGATCGGCAATGCCGTGAATAGCTACATCAGAAAAGGCTTTCGGCTGTTTGCGGTGACGTCTTGACATGGCGCGAAGGTCGCATCTCTTGCCGAAAAAGAAAGGCAAGATTTAGAGGACTAGTTTTTGGTTTTGACGAAAGCCGATAGATCAGCAGAGAACGAAGACAAAAAATCCCCATCGCTCCAAAAGAACGATGGGGATTTAATGCTCATTCCGAACTAAGCTTACTGTCTCACCAACCTTACATGTGCGCGGCCTTCAGGTGATTCAACGACCAAGGTGAAGAATCCTGGAGCGATGTGACTGACGTCTAGGCGAAGGTTATTCGGTGAATCGTCTACGAGTACAATTCTACCTGTGGCGTCGATAATTGAGAGTCTATCGATGCTTACGTCGGCATTTACACGCACCTGCAGCCAATCGTGCATAGGGTTCGGAAAAACCTGCAAACCAAACTCTTCAGAGAGATCTCCAGTGGAAGACACCATGAATGACTCATCAACAGAACATCCGAATGCATCTGTGACGGTAACTGTAACATTTGATCCAGTCACGTTTTCAAACACAGGGTCGTTTTGAGTGGTCGCACCGCCATCAAGACTGTAAGTAAATGGCGCTGTTCCTCCATTTACGGTTACACTTAATGTACTGCCCACAAACGAACCACCGACGGTGAACGCTGGGGCTGTCATAACAGACACATTAACGGATACCGTTGCTCCAACATCATCTGTCGCTATCACATCGAAAGTTGATACGCCTGTTGGAGGGAAGACTACATATCCATCACCGTTAGGACAATTTGCATTCGCTTGTGGGGTAATTGTTCCTGCAGATGTACCCACATTGATAGATGAAGATCCTCCACTTGCACAGACACTACTAGGAGTCATCGAACCATCGGCGCAGACAATTACATCTGTTGCCGTGAGCATCAATGGGTTCGTGATAGATACGGTCTCTGTGAACTGACAAGCTCCGTAACGAATGATGACGGCCTGATCACCGGCTGTGTAGTAGTAGCCAAATGGAGTGGATGAGAATGTTGTTCCTCCATCAAAGCTGTACTCTACCCCACTCGTTGTTGGTTGGAAATTACTGATGGTGACACGACTGCCTTCTACGGCTACGTCTATGGTAGGAATTTGTCGAGGAAGGATATCGAACGTAGCACTTGCGGTGGCTTGCGATGCGTCTCTGACTGTAGCAGTATAGCTACCAGCTGCAAGGTTGTCAAAGAAGCTACCCGCTTGGAAGTTGACCCCATCGATGGAATACTCATAAGGCGAGGTACCATTCGAAGCAGTGAGTGTAACGGCTCCATCGGCAGCACCCGGACAAGACTCTTGACCGAGGTTAAAGGTCACACCTATGGCAAGCGGATCAGCAACAGATACCGTTGCCGTGGTCGTAGACAGACAATCATTCGCATCGCGAATAGTCACGGTGTACGTACCGTTTGCAAGTCCGTCGAATACATTACTTGATTGGAAATTGTTCCCGGTGAGACTATACTCGTATGGAGAGGTTCCACCACTTGGGGTTGCTGTGATTACATCTTGATCAACATCTGCAACCACAAACAAAGCGGTTGGCTCCGTTACAGTGATGGTGCTTGAGGTAGCCGAGTTACCATCGGCATCGGTTACAACGACTGTGTACATCCCTGGACCGATATCATCAAATTGAGCATCAGACTGTGCAGGTCCATTATTGAGGCGGTAGCTGTAAGGAGCAGGTCCGCCAGCTGCGTTCGCTCTCAAGATTGCATCCTCACTGCCATTACAGGTGATTGGGGCTACAAGCTGTAGGGATACAGCCAACTGATTTACGTTGACGGTCGCTTGTACTATCGTTGAGCAGCGATTGGCATCTTCAACGAGGATAGAATAGCTGCCGTTTGAAAGGCCAACGAAAACGTTATCTGTTGATGGAGCGCCTCCGTCTAGACTATAGGTGTAGCCTGGTGTTCCACCCATGACATCAACTGTGATAGTATTACTCGCACTCGTTGCGGTTGCGGAGAGTACTTCTGGTTCTACAAGGAATACGGCTGTTGAATTCGCTCGATTCCCTAAAGCGTCCGTGACGACGACTCGGTAGGTTCCCTCTCCTAGGTTGGTGAACACGTCACTAGATTGTGAAGGTCCACCATTAAGGCTGTAGCTATAAGGTGCGACACCATCTGAAGCTGCTGCAAAGAGGATTCCAAGGTCACCGTGACACAAAATCTCGAGTTCAACTTCTAAGGTGACACTCAGGTTTGAGTTTGCGACAATGACGTTCTGTGACGTTTCGCAGTCATTCGCATCCTTGACCGTCACTTCATAACTCGCATCTGCAAGACCAGAAAAAGTACCACTACTTTGGAATGGCGAATTATCAAGACTGTAGGTATACGGACTTGTCCCACCGTCTCCTTCGGCTTGTATACTCGACCCGACTGCTGTTGCATCCAAGATTAAGACATCCGGTTCTGTTACGACTAAAGAATTTAATGTAAACTCTAGCTGGTCCGCATCACGAACAGTGACGCTGTAAGTCCCTGCTCCAAGTCCTGTAAAGTTTGAACTAGACTGAAATGGCCCATTGTCTAGTCGATACTCATAGGGCTGAGTACCACCGGTAACGTTGACGGCAATTGATGCGGTTTCATCTCCATTACAAAGAATGGTTCCTGTGACGGCTCCCGTAAGCGTGAGGTTATTCATGCTAATGCTCACCGGTATATTGAGGTTCGGAATGAATCCTGTATTTGGAAGGATGACATCTACGGTAAAAGCATCCGCGCCAGAGGTTGTGCTAGCACTATGTACATAGGTGACATCATTGTTATCGATATCTGCTTGAGAGAAAAATTCCCCTAAGCCAAGCGTAGCTCCATCTAACGCAAGACTACCTTCTGTGGGTAGCGTCTTGACTACAAAAATCGTTTGGTTGGTTGCGAGACCGGCTGCCGTAATGGCAAGATTATTATTGCTCACGTTTGCACTTCCGCCTAGGAATACTTGTACAGTATTAATGGTTTGGCTCTCATTAAATTCAGGAATATCCGCATACCAAAGGGTAACATCCCATTCAGTGATAGCACCTCCATCGGCATTCGCATTGTCCGAGACATTGATCGTGTAATTTCCACTACCCTCGCGCGGCAAACTTGTAAAGGCGAGATCGATCGGCTGAAAGATTCCTGAATTACTCGGAATGCCATTGCCACAGGTTCCAACGAAATCTAGTGCTGTATTGGGAGCGTCGTCCGCGAAAATTGATTGAATATTTTGACCTGTGCAAGTTCCACCTGAAGGCTGTGCAAATAGTTCTATTCCTAAGCCTGCGGGGAATTCAACGTCAGCATCGAGATCACCGATGTAGGAGTGCGTGATTTCTGTTGCAAATTCTACTTGATACACATCCCCTTGTCGAGGAACATTGATCGTTGAAGAATAGGTTGCCGGTCCACCAGCGCCGATGGTCACAGGTGAGGTTGAGACAAACGTCTCTTCATCCAAAGGTATTTTACGGAAAGATCTTAGTTCGCTCCAAGGTCCACGACCACACTCATTTTCGTAGGAAACACGCCAATAGTAAACACCGGCTGCAACTCCGCTAGCATTAATTTCTGCTTGATCAAAAAGCTGTGAAAAAGTACCAGCCTGGAAAGTCGGATCGCCCGAAAGCTCAAATCGAACAGACCCTTTGGTCGCATCGTAGTCCCAGCTGAAGGTGGTAAAGACGACCCCTTCATCTCCACCATCTGCAGGAAAAAGTTGCGTAACCGATTCCGAAGGAACTTGATTTACATCTAATACAAAGGCAAGGGTTCGTTGCTGGCCACTTGCCATTCCAACTGCTTCAAATGAGTATGTCCCGACCGATACGTTGGCCAAGCCTGAGATAGTCATCACGCTTGTGAACATGCCTGATCCACCGTTATTCGTGAAACTAGCAGTTGCACCAGCAGGAAGGTTAGTAGTACTTAAGGTTACGCTTTCGCTAAAACCTAAAACGCTTCCTATTTCAAGTGTATAGCTAGCATCTGCTCCCGCACAAGAAGCACCGTTTGTCTGAGGAGCGGTGATGCTAAAGGTCGGAACAGCTGGCTCTTCAATCGTGTGGTTAGCATCATTGACATCCAAAAACACATTGTCGTGTCCTTTGACTACGAAACGAGCTGTGGTTGTATTGATGTTCGGAAGCGTGATCACTGCCGAACCATTATTGGGAACCATTTCTGCCAAAGCAAAATCGTAGGTGAGTCCTCCATCAAGAGAGAGGAAAATGTCAACCAATGGTGTATTGATCGGAGCGACATCAGTCTCTGCCACATCCCATAGCAAGGTATAGCTTGCCAGCCCTTCGAAGGTTTCAGAAGTATTGTAATTGCTGATGCGGAAAGGCGTAGAGCCTGAAGTGGTTACACGTACATCAGCTTCTGAAGTACAGCCATAGCGACTGTCATTATCACGCACGGTAACTCGAAAGTCCATGTCGCGCTCAACGGAAGGGAGCACTTCATAAGTTGGGAAATTTCCGCTCGGAAACCGTCGACGAGGATCTGGCGTCACATTCAATGCTCTGAAAAGTGGTCCGACTGTATTTGTTGCCTCAGGTGGCATATTCCCACCAAGTTCAATGTCGATTTGCTCCCAGGTATACGTCAACGAGGTACCATCTGGATCCGTCGCATCAGCGATCAATTCAAATGTCGTGGAGACAGGAATGGTAAAAGTGCTCTGCGGAATAGTTACCGATGGAGCATCGTTGCTACTGTCAAGTATTACTGGGCAGGTGTGCGTACTTCCCGTAACGAAGTCGCTCATTTGCTGAAGACTTACGGAATGAAAGACATCATCTGAACGATTCTGTACGTTTGGCGTACAAATACCTGCATAGGCCATGATTGTACTTCCTGATCCAGGCTCGACAGCCGTTGAAGAGGTACGATTTCCACTACAAGAATTGTAGAAGGTGTGGGTAGCTCCAAACTGGTGTCCAATTTCGTGCGCTACATAGTCGATGTAAAAGAAGTCACCCGTAGGATTGCCAATTCCTGTAATTCCGCTCGCTTTTGAGCCTGCGCGACATACCGATCGTAAAGAAGCCAGACCTGCTCCCCCCGTACCGAAAAGGTGACCTAAGTCATAGTCTCCATTCCCGATAACTGCATCAATGGTTGTCTGTGACTCACCAATCATTGCCCCAGCATTACCATTGGTAAATGGATCTGTTGCGCTATTGAAATAGATGATTTGATCATTGTCAGCAATGAGCTGCAAGGTGATACCCATGTCGCGCTCGTATACTTCGTTGAGGCGATTTACGGCAACGTTGAGCGCCGCAAGCACACTAGCAACAGTTGGGGTGGCTCCACCTACTGCTTGCGAGTACTCACCAGTAGTCGCTATTGCCGTACGATATTGACGCAACTGGCAATCTCCAGCCCTCATGGCCAAGTAGTCTGGATTAGAAACTTGCTCATCATCTAACTCTACACCTTCATCGTCATTGTCACAAGAGAAATGCTGTACCTCAACATCAGAGAACATCACTCTCTCATAGCCACGTCCGCTTACAGTTTCCTTTGGGCGAATAGCTACGCGCTCGGCGTCTGATGGTCGGTATGAAATCGTCCAGCCTTGATCTGGAGAATACTCTGCCCTCACATGCGTCGTAGGATCATCTGTTTTCCAACCAGCGAACGACATAATTTCAGGATACTTCGCCTGAAGGTCGGGGTGCATGGTCTGCACGCGCTCTAATTGAAAAGAAGCCGTCCCACCGTTGAGTCCTGGAAGTTGAACTTCCTTAGGTGCTTTACCATCACGCGCAAATCGCTGTGGAGCTGATTTGATTTCCTGCAATAATTTAGACTCGTTCAAGTTGATTTCCACAGGCCCATGAGCAGGAGTTTCTGTCGACACTTGGATTGCGGATAAATCAGCCGAAAAGTGTTGCGCAAAAAGCGTGGAAGTTGCTGATAATCCAGCGATTAAGACAACCAGTGTTAACTGGCGCAAACAAGTAGATATACGCATGTGATGTGAGGTGTCGGGTGTGTCAACGTTCTTAAAGGGTCCCTAAAGATAGAGTGCCTTACCAATAGGTCTGTAATCTTAACGACACTATCGTACCAACATCTTGCAGTGCTGCTTTACATTGCCCCGCATGAAGGACTTAAAAGACCGTATTGAGCAAGCTTGGAACGATAGATCGCTCTTAACTGACGATTCAACGAAAAATGCAATCAATCAGGTACTTGAACTACTCGATAAAGGAGAACTTAGAGTAGCAGAGCCTACGGAAGACGGCTGGCAAGTCAATGAATGGGTCAAAAAAGCGGTGGTTTTGTACTTCCCGATCTGTCAAATGGAGACGATTGAGGTTGGACCTTTTGAGTTCCACGATAAAATTCCGTTGAAAAAGGATTACGCCAAGCAGGGCGTTCGTGTGGTTCCTCATGCGATTGCCCGTCATGGTAGTTTCCTTGAGCCTGGCGTAATCATGATGCCGAGTTACGTGAACATCGGTGCCTACGTTGGCTCAGGATCTATGGTAGACACCTGGGCTACAGTGGGCAGTTGCGCACAAGTAGGCAAGAACGTCCACCTTAGTGGCGGGGTTGGTCTCGGGGGCGTCCTCGAGCCCTTGCAAGCAACGCCTACCATCATTGAAGACGATTGCTTTATTGGCTCTAGGTGTATAGTAGTAGAGGGCGTTCGCGTCGGTCGCGAAGCAGTCCTTGGAGCTAACGTTGTGCTTACTCAAAGTACCCACATCATCGATGTTACTGGCCCAGAACCTGTCACGTATCGCGGGGAGGTTCCTCCTCGTTCGGTCGTCATTCCTGGTACTTATCCAAAGGAATTTGCGGCAGGTACCTACAACGTGGCTTGCGCATTGATCATCGGTCAGCGTAAGGAGAGCACGGATAAAAAGACGAGTTTGAATAGTGTGTTGCGGGATTTTAAGGTGGCGGTTTAGGGCCTGCGGCGCTGCGTTTGGTGGTGTTGATTGGCCTACGGCGTTGCGTTTACTCATCGCTCTCATTCGGTTCAGCGTGCTTCAGCGCGCCAGCTAAAAACACAGGAAAAGTACGGCGAACTCACTGCACTAGCCAATCAGCTCGGCGAGAAAAAAAGTCCTCTCACCGAGATGACACACTCCCCAACCTTAAGATCAAACAAGCAACGTACTTTTGCGACGATGTTCGAATCACCCCGCATGCTTGTTGACACCGCTAAGACGGAACCAGGCTCAGTTTGCTACCAAGCACCAAGTAATATTGCACTGGTCAAATACTGGGGGAAGCACGGCGTTCAACTGCCCCGCAACCCCAACGCGAGCTTCACATTAAGTGTGGCGCGAACCATCACCGAACTCGCTTGGGCACCCAAGGATCACGACAATGCCAGCCGTATTCAACTTGAGCTCTACTACGATGGCGAGTTGCGCGAAGCTTTTGCCGAGCGGGTAAGAACCTTTTTTGGCAAACTCACCAAGATTTATCCTTTCCTCGAGCAGTTTGCGTGGACGGTAAAGACACACAACACATTTCCGCACGGCGCAGGTATTGCTTCAAGTGCTTCTGCAATGGCGGCGCTCGCCGCTTGTCTGGTGAGCCTGGAAGAGCAATGGTTTGAGAAGCTTTCTACAGAAACCTACTTTCAAAAAGCCAGTTACATCGCAAGACTCGGCAGTGGGAGTGCCGCACGTTCTGTTTTCGCGAAAGCTGCAGCATGGGGAACTTCAACCAGTCTCGCAGGGAGCTCAGATGAGTATGCCGTTTCGATTGCAGACCAGCTTCATCCAAGTTTTCAGGATTATAGGGACTCGATTCTATTGGTAAGTAGCGCCGAAAAATCAGTGAGCAGTTCGGCGGGACACGGGTTAATGGACAATCAACCCTATGCCCCCGTTCGTTATGATATGGCGAATCGTCGATTCACGAGACTCTTAGAAATTCTGAAGAGAGGTGAGCTCGATGACTTTTGCACATTGGTTGAAGCAGATGCACTCGACCTACACGCCCTTATGATGCAGAGTACTCCTCCGTATATCCTCATGGAACCCAATACGATCGCGGTGGTGAATGCCGTGCGTCGTTTTCGCGAAAGCTCTGGACTGCCCGTGTGTTTTACCCTTGACGCCGGACCGAACGTCCACTTACTCTACCCTAAAGCGATTGATCTGCAAGTAAATGATTGGCTGAAATCAGAAATTGCTCCTTTACTTCCGCAAGGACTTATTTACGATCATGTTGGTGAAGGTGCTTCTAGAGCGCGTTTGCCTGAGTTTAAAATAACCGCCTAATGACCCTATTGCACAAGTTTCTATTGGTCTTTTTGATGGCTGCAATCACGGTCTCAAGCTGTGCTCAAACCGCGCCTGCCACTCATCCAAACATCACAAATCCGGACCTCGACAAGCGATTAACAAATCTTTTGCGCTTTGATGTACCTTTGATTGGTGCAGACAGTCTTGCGGGACTAGAGAACATCACTATTTTTGATACGCGAGAGCAAGAAGAATACGCGGTGAGTCATCTTCCAAATGCTGTTCTGCTTCCGCCAAAACAAGACATACCGCAGTGGATACTTAACATGGATCGAGATCAACCGATTGTGTTATATTGTAGCGTAGGCTACCGCAGCGAAAATGTTGGCCGAGAGCTACAAAAAGAAGGGTTTACAAACGTGTATAACCTTTATGGAAGCATCTTCGACTGGGTCGAAAAAGGCTATCCAATTGAGGACGAAATGGGAGAATCTACCAAAGTCGTCCATACTTACAACCAACGCTGGGGCAAACTTCTTAACCGCCCTGCCGTCGATAAAACATGGTGAAAAACGCACTGCAAATGAGCGATACCAACGTACCTGATCTATTTGAGCGCCGCACCGGCGACTTAGGTCCCTTAGGCCAATATGCCGACTTCGGTCATGGCTACTTCTTTTTCCCTACTCTAGAGGGAGAGCTTGGCCCACGTATGCGATTCAACGGTCGCGAAGTGATCATGTGGAGTGTCAACAACTACCTCGGATTGGGCAACCACCCCGAAGTGCGTAAAGTCGACGCTGATGCCGCCAAAGAGTGGGGATTAGCCTACCCAATGGGCTCCCGTATGATGTCTGGCGAGAGCGACCTTCACGTTAAACTTGAAGAGCAACTTGCTGAGTTCACGCGCAAGGAATCTTGCCTGCTGCTCAACTTCGGCTACCAAGGCATCCTTTCTATTGTTGATGCGATGGTTGATCGCCGCGATGTACTTGTTTACGACAAGGATTGCCATGCTTGTATCTATGACGGTATTCGCATGCACATCGGTGGACGTTTTGCTTATGAGCACAACGATATCGAGAGTCTAGAGCAGCAACTGAAGAAGGCCTCTGTGAAGGCTGAAGCTTCAGGTGGCGGCATCATGGTCATCAGCGAAGGTGTCTTCGGGATGCGCGGCCAACAAGGCAAGCTCAAAGAGATTGTCGCACTTAAGGAAAAGTACAATTTCCGCTTCCTTGTTGATGACGCACACGGCTTTGGTGTACTAGGAAAAGAAGGCTACGGAGCTGGCGAGCATCAAGGCTGTCAAGACGGCATCGACCTCTACTTCGGAACCTTCGCCAAGTCAATGGCTTCTATTGGAGCCTTTGTTTCTGGTAATAAGGATATCATAAAGTACTTAAAGTACTCCATGCGCTCTCAGATTTATGCAAAGTCGCTACCAATGCCACTTGTGGTCGGAGCGATCAAGCGTCTTGAGATGCTACGCACAATGCCAGAGCTACGCGAGCAGCTTTGGAACAATGTACGCAAGCTACAGAAAGGATTACGTGAAGCTGGATTCGACATTGGAGCAACTGGAAGTTGTGTAACCCCAGTCTTTATGAAAGGTGATCTTGCTGAAGCTACTGAGATGGTTAAAGACATCCGTACGAACTACGGAATCTTTACCTCGATGGTAGTTTATCCTGTTGTACCGAAAGGCGTTGTGCTACTTCGCCTTATACCAACGGCTGCACACACAGATTCTGAGATTAACGAAACGATTGCTGCATTCAATGCTGTTCGCGAAAAACTTGCGAATGGTGCCTACGCGGCTACAGCTCCAAATATGTTGGCAGCTTCAACACGCTAGACATGCGTTAATTGATTGAATTTTATGTTCTTTCGCAGGAGGAATCAAGCTTAGTTCTTGATTCCTCCTTTTTTCGGCCTTATTCGGACGGTACCGTTCGCAATCCCTCCCCTTATGCTCATCAGCGGAATTCAACAGCTAGGTGTCGGCGTCCTCAATGCAGACGTTGCTTTTTCTTGGTACAAAACGCACTTCGGTGCTGGCGTACAGGTCTTTGCAGAAAACGCAATTGCTGATCGCATGCTCCCTTACACGCAGAACGAGCCTCGCATGCGCTATGCAATCTTGGCGCTCAATATGCGTGGCGGAGGTGGATTCGAGATCTGGCAATACACAGAGCGTACACCCGTCGCCCCCCTCTTTGAAGCAGAAGTTGGAGACCTCGGTATTTTCGGTGGCAAGCTTAAATGTGCGGATGCACATGTCGCCTTCAGATTCTTGCAGCGTCGAGGCGCCGATTTGCTCGGTAAAGTGACGATGCGTCCAGACAATACGCAAAGTTTCTGGGTACGCGACCTCTATGGCAATCCGTATGAAGTTGTTGAATCTGCGGTTCATTTCACGAATCGCAAGCATCCCATCGGTGGTGTATTCGGAGCGGTCATCGGCTGTTCGGACATTGATAAGAGCATGGTTTTTTACCAAAACGTGCTGGGTTACGACAAGGTCATATTTGATACAACAGAGTCAGGTGCCTTGGTCAATCTTCCTGGCGGAGATCGTCCAGTCCGTCGCGTGCTACTTAGATCAAGTACCCAACGAAAAGGAGCCTTCGCTCCCCTACTCGGTCCAGCTGAGATTGAGTTAATCCAAGCACCTGGATACAAGGCCCGCAAGATTTTCGAAGGGCGCGATTGGGGTGATCAAGGTTTTATTCACCTCTGCTTCGATGTCCGAGGAATGGATGACCTTAAGGAGTTATCTGCGAAGCACGGTCAGCCTTTCACCGTTGATACCGGCGAGAGCTTTGATATGGGCGATGCTGCAGGACGATTCGCGTATTGCGAGGATCCTGATGGTGCATTGATTGAGTTTGTCGAGACCCACAAGTTGCCAATCCTCAAGAAGCTCGGTTGGAGTATTGACCTACGTAAGCGACCTGAAGACAAGGCTTTGCCGAAGATGTTGTTGAGGGCCTTGGAGTTGGGGTAGCGGTCGGAGGCCTAATTGATAATCGGTAATCCCGCAATCCTACGGGATGTCTGCGGTTACACCAGCAGCCATTTTGAATGGCGAGACGCTGGCTCGCCTGCAGCGTGGGTTCTAGCCGCCGTTCGACGAGCTCTGCTCAGGGTAGCTTAACTTATGCTCAATCGCCGATAACCTAGCGTAAAGCTCAAGTACAATAACTTCGATTTTGCATTTGCTGCAAGCAGGTAAGTTGATATCGCTAGGATAGATAAATCTCCTAAAATTTTTATATTGTAAGCATAATCAGAAACGTATGGATTACCAAGACAGACTCAAACTTATTGATGACATTTCAGTGCGCCTATCAAACGGGGAGAACGAGCGTACTATAGAAGAGGAATTATCTGAGACACTTTATAAAAAAGATATCAATGAAATAATGTTTAAAGCCTCAAAAGGGATAAAGGAGAATACAAAGAAAAGTATTCGAGCAATGATAGTGGCAGGGAAGGAAATTTCTGAAATTCGCGATGCTCACTCCAATGTTTCAGATACTTGGTTTGAGGAAATACAAGAAGGCATCAAAATCGATGCATTTCGCGAACTCAAAGCAAAAATTCAGATCCGGGCTAGCAACGGTGACAAACCTCACACATGGACGCAGAACTTAAGCCATCCATGCCTCAGCCAAGAAGAAATTGACATTATCGGCGCTCAAGTGACTGCTCAAAGAGTCGCAGTTCGAGAAGAAGCAAAAGAGTCCAAAAAGATGGGTCTGATACTCGCTGGATTTGGAATTGCAATTTCTGTTAGCTCAATAATTTATGCCGCTTCAAGCGGAGGTGGCGGTAGAATTTTCTATGGAATGATTGCAGCCGGGTTGTACATGGCTTACAAAGGATTTACTGCAGAGAACTAAGGCTTCTGACTTGTATCTCAAAGATTGCCGTTTGACATACTCTGCTCGGGGCAGATACCAAATAGATTTCAATTCTATAGAGGATATATTAGTAGTAGGTTGTCATTATTGCAATGTCTTCCCGCACGCTGTAAGACTGCCAAATAGCAGTCTCGTGGATATGAGCGACGCAGGCAAGGCACTTACAAGTGTCTTGCGAGTACTGTGTGGTTCTAAATGATGCTGCGTGAAAAGCCAGCACTAGCAGTAAGCCTACTCCCCCTTCGTCGCGCAGCCCTTCAACGTTTCTCCATTATAGCTCACTTCAATGCTGTATTCATACGGGTTGCCCGCCATCGAGTCCATACACGCCTCTTGATTGACCGCAATTTTCATGCGTTGTCCACTCGGGAACGTGACAAAATAGCGAGAACGCAAGCCGTCATTTTCAATGCTAGGATTGACGTACGCTGCAACTTCCGTAGCTGTACCGAGACGGCTAAATTCAATGATGTCCTCGGCTTCACTTATTTGGAGAGACCAAAAAGGCTCATTCCCGAGTCCCCAGAAATCAAATGGAACGCAGGTGTTACGGAAATTTTTCGGTCGGACTTTCACGACCTCACTTACGACCAATTGCGCATTATAAGGACTGTTCGAATTCGGTTTGGTCTTCTTGAGCACACCTCGTACCGAGGCAACCACGTTTTGTCCTTCGTAGCCCTGTCGCGTGGCACTGCCGTACAAGCCTTTGAGCTTTTCGGTTTCACCTAAGACCCAATACGTTTTCTCGGGTGAGTTGCACGGAATGAACTCAAGTTTACTTCCGTTCTGAGCATATAAACCGATGTAAACTTGTTCGATACCATCGTCTGGCATGTCCTTTACCTCTTTTTTGACTCCATCCCTTACAGTAACACCACCATCGCTTGGAGTAGCATCTGGAGCTATTTTAGGAGAGCACGCAGCTATTACAACTAGAGCAGCTGAAAGTAGGATTGAACGAAGCATGTGAAGTATTTGAAGGAGTGGAAAGGTATAGTGCTAGAGGTATTACATTGGGTCCCGTTGGTAACCCCTAGTTCCGCTTACGCTAAAACGAAGTAAATGGTAATCAAGGTTCAACACCTTACATTCTCAACGATTAAGTAATTTTCATGCAACACATCCTTCTCGCCACCGATTTAGAGCCTACTGCGGCCAACGTAGCAGCTTTCGCGCTAGCTATCGCCGATAACTTTAAAGCCAAGTTGACGGTCTACCACCTTTTTGGAAAGCCAACCCTCACCATAGGATCGGACAGTGACGAGATTCGTGAAGACCGTGTCGAGAAGCACATGAAAGAATTCATCGGAGACCTCAGAGGTCCAAACATGACCGATGTCGTCGTAGATTTCAAAGCTGAAATCGATTATCCAGGTGACGGTATTCTCAAAGAAATCGAGGAAGGTGATTATGACCTTCTCGTTATTGGCTTGCGTGAGGCGAAAGCTGGAGGAAACCAATTCAGTAGTCTAGCTTATCGTTTAATTCGAGAAGCTGAAACCTCTGTGCTGGCTATTCCACCACAAGCCGATTTTAAGGGCATTGCGGAGATCATCTTTGCAACAGATCTTGACCATGCCGATGAAGTTGTCCTTGAACAATTACAGGAATGGCGTCAAAACATGAGCGCAGACCTTTATGTAGTCAACGTACATGAAAATGATAAAGAAGCTGAGGCCGCGCGAAAAGTCATGAGCAAGTGGCGTGATCGCTATGCAAGCCGACCAAACATGCACTTCGAGCTCATGGAGGGCGATTTCGAATCAGATATCGGAGCGTATGTCAATCAACGTGGAGGAGACATGCTCGTCATGCAAAGCCATGTGCGCGGGTTCTTCAAGCACATGTTTACACACAGTAGCGCTTCTGATGTAGCACACGTTATTGAAGTTCCATTACTTGTCATGCGTGGAGAAGACTAAATAGTCTTACTAACAACTGCGTGATTTATCACGTATACCCTATCACTGACTGGCTCTAAGAAAGTCAATTTGGTGTTAGTGCCTCAAGCAGGTAGCTCAATACTACTGCTTGAGGCACTTTTTTTCCAAGTTTGAAATCCGAAATCACTGTTAAGATTTGAGTACGCTAGCCTCTCCAATTTTCGATCAGGTTGACAGAAGTCAACAGTCTCCGAAGCCACTCAACAAAAGATCAATCACCCTATTTTTGGGTGCACTTTTTCTTCACCTTGTCGCGCTATGGTTTTTTGATGTAACTCCAATTGCGATTACTAAAGTGGCGCTATTGCCTCTTTTGTACGGGCTTTGCTTGTTAATCAACAAACAAGTGCCATTAGGTTGGACAATCGCGATTCTATTCTCTTGGATAGGAGACATTCTACTCCTACGGCAATTTGGCGGCGGTACATTTTTCCTCGCTGGTATGGGAGCATTCTTAATCGCTCAACTAGCTTATTGCAAGCTACTATTCGAGAGAGGTGCTCGTCTTTCAGTAGTGGCAATCGCCATCATTGCAGCCGTTGTTATCGCAGTTGAATGGACCTTGGCCTCAACTGCTGCAGACCTTACAATACGAATCGGTATTGGTATTTACGGAGCCATTTTGCTTGCCATGATGATGCTTGCGCTTTCGCTAAAACAACGATTTACCAACCCGATAAAGATCGGAGCAATACTCTTCGTGATTTCGGACAGCCTCATCGCACTAAGGATGTTTGCGATTCCTGATTACCACCCGACGCTGCTGCGCACAGTTGTGATGCTTACCTATGGACTTGCTCAGCTGTACTTGGCCTGGATACTCATTCATAAGGCTAAAAAGTAAGATAGGGAAGAGCCGCTGAGTGATTCCATGTGTATTGTGTGTTTAGCTCCGTTGAGGTACCTACATTCGCGCCCTACTTGAACACCTTCAAGAAATTCTACCATGGCAAATCTTGACTTTAAAACCCTCGTCTCCCACTGTAAGGAGTACGGTTTCGTATACCAAAGTTCAGAAATCTACGATGGGCTTTCTGCCGCCTATGATTACGGTCCGTACGGGGTAGAATTGAAAAACAACATCAAACGCTATTGGTGGGAAGCGATGACCCGACTCAACTCCAACATTGTTGGCTTGGATGCTTCTATTTTTATGGATCCACAGGTGTGGAAGGCATCTGGCCACGTTGATGCATTCAATGATCCGCTTATCGACAACAAGCAGTCAAAGAAGCGCTACCGTGCCGATCAGCTTATTGAAGGATACGCAGAGAAGGTTTTGGCGAAAGCTGACAAAGAGGTGAAAAAGGCGGCCAAACGTTTTGGCGAAAGCTTTGATGAGGCTCAGTATCGCGCTACCAACGGACGCGTTATGGGCTACCAAGAAAAAGCCGATTCCGCACTTAAGCGCATGGGCGAGGCACTCACTTCAGGAGACATGCAGGCGCTCTACGATCTCATCGTAGAACTAGAAATTGCCTGTCCAGACAGTGGATCGCGTGAATGGACCGAAGTTCGTCAATTCAACTTGATGTTTTCGACCCAACTTGGTGCAGTTGCAGGTGATGCAGGTAAAATTTACCTCCGCCCTGAGACAGCACAAGGAATATTCGTCAACTTCTCTAACGTACAGAAGTCTACCCGACAGAAGCTTCCTTTTGGAATCGCTCAGATCGGTAAAGCTTTCAGAAACGAGATCGTTGCCCGTCAGTTCATTTTCCGGATGCGGGAATTTGAGCAGATGGAAATGCAATTTTTCGTGAAGCCAGGGACGGAGATCGACTGGTACGAAAAGTGGAAAGAAGCGCGCATGAAGTGGCACCTTACCCTTGGCCACCCAGCAGAGAAACTAAAGTTCCACGACCACGATGCGCTTGCGCACTACGCCAATGCCGCGGCAGATATCGAATTTGAATTTCCGTTCGGATTCCGTGAGTTAGAAGGAATCCACTCTCGCACTGATTTTGACCTAACTGCACACCAAGAATTGTCGGGGAAGAAGCTTCAATACTTCGATCCAGAAACCAACGAAAGCTACGTGCCTTACGTGGTTGAAACGTCCATTGGGTGTGATCGCATGTTCCTTGCAGTGATGGCAAATGCCTTGCAAGAAGAAACTGTACCCGATGCCGATGGAAAGGATTCTAGCCGAACGGTATTGAAGATTCCTGCACCACTTGCACCGGTTAAGGTTGCTGTTCTTCCTCTACTGAAGAATCGCGAAGAACTCACCAACAAAGCCAAGGAAGTCTTCGATAAGTTGAAGCTGCACTTTCCATGTCAGTATGACGAGAAAGATGCCATTGGACGTCGATACCGCCGTCAAGATGCGATTGGAACGCCATACTGTGTCACGGTTGATTTTGAAAGCCTTGAAGATGATGCTGTGACTGTGCGTGATCGCGACACCTTGGAGCAAATTCGGATGCCGATAACAGAAGTAGCTATGCACGTGAAAGGCAAGGTTAGCCTTGAAAGTCTGCTAGAGAAGTTGCTGTAAATAGAAAGAAACTTCAGTTTTAAAGCCCCTTATCGTGTACGCGATAAGGGGCTTTTTTAGAAGGGCGCTTAAAGCATTGAAGTGAACAAAAACTACATATGTCAATTAGTCATAAAGTCCTGTACTTTCACCATAAACAAGTCCTTACAAACATGCATAGAATCCTACTCCCCATTTTTGCGCTTTGCTGTCTCGGGTTATCAAATACACGTGCACAGACGCCATATGTCACCTTGCTGACTGGGCATCAAGAAGTCCCCTCGACTACTACCCTAGCTGAGGGTTTTGTGCAGATGACGCTTACGGGCGACTCGCTCGAAGTCACTGGAGGAAATATTCTCTCGCTCTCAAGTCCAATAGACACTGATCTAGCTGGGGGCGCCCACATTCATACTGGTTTCACAGGACAGAACGGCCCTGTGATATTGCCAATTGGAATAATCCAAAATGCGGTCCTCAATGCCACGTTCATTGATTCGACCTACTTTGTTGGAGACATCCCAGGTTTCGCCGATTTACTTGCTTCAGGACAAGCGTACGTTAATGTACATACGTTGGATTGGCCAGGTGGCGAAGTGCGCGGTCAAATCTTCAGTGGAGACCAAACTAGTCTCGTAAATGTATTTGATGCAACTTTATACGGCGACCAGCAAAATAGTCCCGTCGTATCTGATGGGATTGGTGGAATAGTTATAGCTCAAACACCAACTGAGTTAATCGTAACGGGTTCGTTCGAGCTTGACAGTCCTCTTACACCAGCAGGGGGCACAGGTACACACTTACATATTGGTTATCACGGTCAAAACGGTCCGATTGCATTAACGTTGACCCCAACAATGGGTGCTACTGATCGAGAGGGTACATTCGAAGCAAGCAATAATACTTTTTCCCTTGCCAATGGTTTGGACACACTAATTCAGGCGATAGGTGAGCGAAGAGTTTATGTAAATATTCATTCTGAAGCTCATCCATCTGGAGAGATTAGAGGTCAAGTTGTACAATTTAATAATAACGTCTACTACAGCTATGTTTCCTACAGCGATCCAACTCCATTTCCTATTGCAGAGAGTGTAATGCGTCTTATGGCCGAGAAGCCAGTACTTCAAGATTTCATTCAAGTCTCTGGCTCATACTCTGGTTGGAATGCAAACTTGCTGGCGATTCCACTTGAGCCTTTTGTACAATTTACAGATCCACGAACGGGTCAAGGCTTAACCGTATTCCTGAGCTCGAACGAAGTTCGTGATCCATCGGGTACCTCTGGTGTAGTCACCTTGTCCACCCAGAATGCATCCTTAGATGCACTTTTTGGACTTCAAGATCGACTATTTGCTAGATCGGGATGGGTGACGAATACAGGAGCTAGAGTTATTGCTTTTGATAGTCCCTACTATCACGAATGCAAGCGTGCATTCCATTCTGCTATTACCGGAAGTCAAGCCGTTCCTTCCAGCAATTCTGGAAGTTTTGGTGAAATTGTCACGGAGTACTACACGGATCGAATCGAAGCAAGTGGTATAGTTCAAGGGCTATCTGGTCCTCTCGATGTAAATGCAGCTGGTGGTATGCACATTCACTCAGGTTTTGCAGGTCAAGCAGGTCCTATAGAAGAGAGTATAACATTTACACAGTTTAGCCCTACGGCAATCGTAGTGCAAGCTCGCGATAACCTGAGCTTTATTGACACTCCTCTTGCAAGTGCAATGCGCAGTGGTGGTTTGTATTATAACCTTCACACTACTGCCTTTCCTTCTGGAGAGGCGAGAGGTCAAGTACTCCCTCGTTCGAATACAACACTCCACGGAATCATGTCAGCCGGACAGACTGTGCCTGCTTCTGGACTCTCCCTCGCCAACGGTGCAATGATGGGAGAACTCTACGCGGATAAAGTGGTATTCTCTGGTAGTTTCAATGACCTCGATGGAGGATTTGATCCAAATGTCGGAGGCGGTTCTCATTTACATGGGAACATCCCAGGACGTGCAGGAGATATTCTCGAAACCCTTCTTTCTGGAGCGACTGTTGGCGCAACGAATGGGGTCTTCTTCCGCGAGAACAATACGTTCGATGTTTCAAGCAACCTGATTGATTCCTTTGTTCTCCGTGGAGTTTACACGAACATTCATAGTCTCACTAACCCTTCTGGCGAGCTTCGCGGTCAGATAGGACCACTTGCTGACAACGTCACTCACGGAGTTTTAAGTCCAGACGTCACTATTCCTTACACGGGAATGCAAGGTCTAAGTTTAGGCACAGGACACCTTCATGCTGAGGTGTATGATACGACTGTAGTGGTTTCTGGTTCCTTCACAGACCTAAGCGCAGCTGTAGACACCTCAATAGCTGGAGGAGCGCACCTCCATGCGGCAACTGTTGGCGTTACTGGCGACATTATATTTCCACTGAACATCTTATTGGACAGCGCTCAGACGACTGCAATCCTTAACCCAGTAGTGAACACCTTCAATTTCAGCACTGGAAACGTTTCGGATCTTCTTGATGGAAATGTCTACGCCAATATCCACACCTTAGATGCACCTTCAGGAGCGATTCGTGGGCAAATGCTTTTAAGCGAAAATCAATTCCCTGAGCCTTCTCCTCTTTTCCTTTTCCCAAGCGACGGAGCGCTGGTAGACTTAGGTAGCGACGCCCCAACAACAGTAGCTACCATCGACTGGGTTGATGGAGAAGAGTTTGATGCTGAGCAAGACTTCGGTTCTTTCTGGCAGTTGTTTGCAGACACGACGATGAGTCCTGTTTTCCAATCTCAGGTTACTGATTCGAGTGGAATCAGTTTCACGTTTGCAGCGTTAGACGCCTTGCTCATGGATCTCGGCGTAGCACAGGGTGAGATGGCAACCGTATTCCACCGCTCAGCAACTACAGATGGTAGTTTGATTGCATTCAGTGATCTTTCTGAGGTCACGTTCACACGTCGTTTTGTAAGTAGTGTCAATGAGCTCCCTGAAGGATCAGCACGCTTGGTGAACACGCTCAATATTGCTGGAGGTGAGCTTATTCTAGATATCGACGGATTGGAAGCAGGAGAGCTTACCTATCAAATCTCAGGGATGAATGGCAACGTTATCAGTGAACAACAGCTTCAGCATGCTGGAGCTTTTCAACGCTATGTTTTCCAGAGTAATTTAACGCAGTCAGGAATGTATGCCTTGACGCTCCGCGACGAACAGGGTCGCTCTAGTAGTTGGATGTTTGTGGTGAAGTAGAATAGATCAATCGCGCGTAAAACGTGATGTATATCTCATTCATAAGCCCGCATATCGTGATCGATGTGCGGGCTATTTTATTTTCGAATGCTACTACAATGCATAAACTTATATACAGGAGACTGGATTAAACCCAGCTTCACTGGCGTAATGATTTGATATCAATAGTTTTAGATGGAAAAGTAATAGCAATCGCTTTCGGCTAGGGCTAAAACCAACCAACTAGCTCACATATTAGAGGTAATCAGCAAAGCTAAATCGGTGTATTTCTGACCGAAGCGTTCACTTAGATAGGCGTTAGTGAGGCAGCCTTTGTAGGTGTAAACGCCGTGACGCAGGCCACTATCACTAAACAATACGTGCTCGATAGAGCCCGTTGATCCCGCCTTGAGTAGCAGTGGAGTTAGGATATTACTGACTGCAATACTTGCCGAACGGCCGACGCGTGAGGCGAGGTTAGGAACGCAATAATGAATTACATCGAATTTCTCGAAAGTAGGCTTTTTAAGCGTCGTCACCTCTGAAGTTTCAAAACAACCGCCTTGATCAATTGATACATCGATGATCACCGATCCTGGTGCCATCATTTCTACCATTGCTTCACTCACGACCATAGGAGTACGACCGTTTTCGGAGTGGATCGCACCGATGACAACATCCGCTTGCTTAAGTTCTGCTTCGAGATAGAACGGATTGATCACACTGGTATAGATACTCTGCCCCACTTCGTTGCGAAGGCGCTTCAGTTTGTAAATATTATCATCGAATACACGTACCTCGGCACCTAGTCCTAGGGCGGCGCGTACGGCATTTTCAGCAACGACTCCAGCGCCAAGAATAACAACTTTAGCTGGAGGTACTCCACTGATGCCACCTAAAAGAACACCTTTATTACCGCTTGCCGAGCTAAGGAGTTCACTGGCGATAAGTATCGCACTCATGCCAGCAAGCTCGCTCATGGTCCGCACGATTGGGTAGGCCCCAGAATCGTCTCGGATATACTCCATGGCCAGTGCTATGACGCGCTTGTTTTTCAGACGAAGCATATACTCACTCGTCAACAAGGGCAGCTGTAGAGGTGAGATGAGCACCTGATTTGGGCGCATCAATTCTAACTCATCGAGCGTCGGTGGGGCGACCTTGATGATCACATTAGCGGCATAGACCTGTTCAGGGCTATGGACGATTTCTGCACCAGCTTCCGAATAATCATGGTCACTAAAGTGAGCACGCAAACCAGCATCACTCTCGATGAGAATCCGATGACCATGCCCTACGAGCGTACGCACCGAACTCGGAACGAGTGCTACACGATTCTCATGTAGCGTTACCTCTCGAGGTACTCCGATATAGAGTTTGTTCGGCCTATTCAAGATTGCTAGCCTTTCTGGCTGGGTCTTTATCTCCGAAAGAATATCCGGAGAAATAGGTACGCGTTTTTTTGGATCACTCATGAACAGTACTCGTTCGTCAGCCGTCAATAAAAATTAAAGAATCTTCTGATCGAAACGATAGCCATGTGGCGAAGTTTCGAAGACTTTTAAGCTGAATTGAGAGGTTATTAGGTGGTAGGACAAGATCTAAAATTACGATGAAAAGCAATTCTTGAAAAGACGAAGTCCCTTACAAAACTAATAAACGTCGTCCTCCTTGAGGCAGATGGACAATTTTGAGCCACATGCATTCACCTTGCGGCAAAACAGGAGCTGCGATTTTGGGCCATTCAACGAATGTGAGTCTTGCGGTATCAAGATAGCTCTCAAAATCCAAAGCGAGGACTTCTTCGATGCTTTCTATGCGATAAAGGTCAAAATGGAATATCATCCCAATGGGGGTTTCGTATTCCTGAACGATTGAGAAGGTTGGGCTTGTAACCGGATCAGTGCTACCGAGATGCGCAACAATTGTTTTGACGAAAGTCGTCTTACCAGCCCCTAAGTCACCTTCTATCGCGATCACCTTGCGATCAGCAAGTTTTGGCGAAAGCCACTCCCAAGCAGCCAACCAGCTTGATTCATCGGCTACATCAAAGTGCATGAGGTCCTCGCTCATTACTACTCTACGGGTCCTTCAACTAGATCGAAGGTCTCCATAAATTTCGTAGTAAAGTTACCTGCTCTAAAGTCTGGATCACGCATTAAACGCTGATGGAAAGGAACGGTAGTCTTGATTCCTTCTACGATAAACTCATCAAGGGCACGTTGCATACGGAGGATACACTCTTCTCTATTCGCCGCTCTGACGATGAGCTTCGCGATCATTGAATCATAGTGAGGAGGCACCGTGTAGCCAGCATATACATGCGTATCAACCCTTACTCCACGTCCTTTTGGACTGTGGAAGCTTGTCACCTTACCTGGACTCGGACGCCAGTTATTGAATGGATCCTCGGCATTAATCCTGCACTCCATCGACCATGCGTGTGGGATTCGGTTCTTTCCTGTAATCCTTTCTCCAGCAGCAATCTTGATCTGCTCTTTGATTAAGTCGTGATCAATAACCTCCTCAGTTACTGGGTGCTCAACTTGGATTCGCGTGTTCATCTCCATGAAGAAGAAGTCGCGATGCTTGTCGACAAGAAACTCTACGGTCCCAACGCCTTCGTAATTAATGCATTTGCCTGCAAGTACAGCTGCCTTACCCATCCGTTCACGGAGTTCATCGTCCATATACGGACTCGGAGCCTCCTCGACGAGTTTCTGGTGACGGCGCTGAATAGAGCAGTCGCGTTCTGAAAGGTGAATCACATTACCATATTGATCTCCAGCAATTTGGAATTCAATGTGACGTGGTTCTTCAACGAACTTCTCAATGTACATGTCTCCATTACCGAAAGAAGCGACCGCCTCTTGACTGGCTCTTTCCCATGCTTCTTGAAATTCTTCAGGAGCATTGACGATACGCATTCCTTTTCCGCCACCGCCAGCGGTTGCTTTAAGGATAATTGGATAGCCAACTTTTTTAGCAACTTCAAGTCCTACTGAAAGCTCTTTAAGAAGTCCATCAGACCCTGGAACGGTAGGTACACCTGCTTTAATCATGGTGTCCTTGGCAGTCACTTTATCGCCCATTTTGCGAATATGCTCGCTTGTCGGTCCGATAAATTTGATACCATACTGTGTGCAAACGTCTGCAAAATCAGCATTCTCAGATAAAAATCCATAGCCAGGATGGATCGCGTCGGCATTGGTAATCTCGGCCGCAGCCATGATTTTCGGTATGTTCAGATAGCTCTCTTTACTAGATGCTGGTCCGATACAAACGGCCTCATCTGCAAAGCGCACGTGAAGGCTTTCACTGTCGGCAGTAGAGTAAATCGCTACGGTAGGAATGCCCATTTCTCTGCACGTTCGGATGATGCGCAAGGCAATTTCTCCGCGATTGGCAATGAGGATCTTAGTAAACATGACGTCGACTTAAGGCTAGGATGATTTCAGAAAGAAACCTGCGAAGGGGAATGCATCGCCCTAGCAAATGAAGAGGGGTAAACGAGAAAGCTAGCTGCTAGATAGAAAATTGATAAGGCTAGCGCTATCCTGGATCAACCATAAAGAGTACTTGGTCGTACTCGACTGGTTGAGCATCCTCGACGAGGACTTTCACAATAGTTCCTGAGACCTCGCTTTCGATCTCGTTGAAGAGCTTCATCGCCTCGATGATGCAAACAACATCTCCTTTATTTATGGAATCGCCCACTTTGACAAAAGCTGGTTTATCAGGTGAAGATGAACGGTAGAAAGTTCCCACCATTGGACTCTTCACTGCAACGAGCTTGCTCTCATCTGGTCCAGCACTAGAAGCTGGGGCAGCGGCATCCGCTGCGGGAGCAGTGGCCGCTGCTGCTGCGGGAGCGGCGGGCATGGCAGCTGGAGCTTGCATGAAAGCAGGCTGAGGCATTTGAACAACCTGTTGAATTGGTCCTTCAATTGGATCTTGATCAGAACGAATGAAGATTTCAAAATCGCCATCCTTCATGTTGAATTCAGCCAGCTTGTAGCGGTTAATCAACTTGATGAGTTCCTGAAGCTCTTTTATTGACATAGTCATATGACGAAGGTTATTTTTTAGCGCGCTCAAGGTAAGCACCGGTGCGGGTGTCGACCTTGACGATGTCGCCTTGGTTGATGAAAAGAGGCACTCGGATCTCAGCTCCAGAACCTACAGTCGCTGGCTTAAGGCTGTTGTTGGAGGTATCTCCTTTGATACCTGGCTCGGTGTAGGTTATTTCTAGCTCTACGTGAGCAGGTAAGTCAAGCGTTAAAGGTGTCTCATTCCCTGCATCGAAGAGTACCTCGACATTCATTGACTCCGAAAGGAATCCAGGGTTATCGATCATTGCTTCTTGAAGAAAGATTTGATCGTAGGTTTCATTGTTCATGAAGTGGTACCCCATATCGTCCTTGTATAAGTACTGATACTTACGTCGTTCGATTTGCACCTCAACGATCTTATGACCTGATGGAAAAGTGTTATCAAGCACTTTACCAGTGGTGAGACTCTTGAGTTTGGTGCGGACGAAGGCGGCGCCTTTTCCTGGTTTGACATGTTGGAATTCGACGACACGATAGATGTCGTTGTTGAACTCCATGCAGAGGCCATTTTTAATGTCGGACGTACTTGCCATAAGTTTTACGTGGTTGGGCGGCGAAAGTAAACATATCGCGCGGTCAATACCCTCACTAATTCATACTATTCTAAGAGTTATATCCCCAAACTAGCCGAATCGCCCCCCAAGTGTACCCACCTCCGAAGGCTGTGAGGATGAGTTGATCACCTTTTTTGAGCTGTGATTCATAATCTCGAAGGCAGAGTGGAATCGTTGCAGCGGTGGTGTTTCCGTATTTTTCGATGGTCACCATGACCTTTTCCATAGGAAAATCAAGCTGTCCTGCGACAGACTCGATGATGCGAATATTTGCCTGGTGTGGGACTACCCACTTGATGTCTTCCCCTGCTAAATTGCTCTTTTCAAGCACTTTTTTGATCGCGCTAGACATGCCTTTAACCGCACGCTTAAAGACGACACGACCATTTTGTTCGATGACGTGCATGTTCTTATCAAGTGTTTCTTGCGTGGTTCCATGTACCGAGCCTCCACCCAATTGATATAACTCCGCTCCCCCTGAGCCATCGCCGTACAGAACGGTCTCTCGCAGGCCTAACGTTTCGTCATCGCTTGGTTCGAGCATCACAACTCCAGCTCCATCACCAAACAAGATGCAGGTGTTTCTATTGGTGTAGTCCATGATGCTCGACATTTTGTCTGCACCTACTACAATGACCTTCTTGTGCGTTCCCGCTTTAATATACTGAGCTGCTGCGTGAAGTCCGTAGACAAACCCAGAGCAAGCCGCAGATAGATCGTAGCCATATGCATTTGTAAGGCCCGCCTTATGGCAAATAAGTGTACCTGTGTCAGGAAACCTGAAGTCAGCGGTAACCGTGCAACAAACGACGAGATCCACATCTTCAGGAGCCGTGCCCGTCTTCTTTAGCAACTCTAGTACAGCAGGTACAGCCAAGTCGGATGTTCCCTTCCCTTTTTCTTTCAAGAGTCTACGCTCAACGATTCCAGTGCGCTCACGAATCCACTGGTCGTTCGTATCAACCATGGTCTCGAGTTCTTGATTGGTCAGAACATAATCGGGGAGGAATCCAGCTACGCCGGTAATAACTGCTTGCTTCATAGAGGAAGAGATTGACGATCGTAAACACGACGTTTACAAACAGGGCACAATGTAAGAGACCGTAGTCTCATCGGCACAAACCGTTTACCAAACTAAATGTGGACATTCTAAATTTTCGCCAACCGTTTGATAAGTCAATAACGCCATTACCTTTAAGCCACCAAACTCTCCAAGCGCGAACACGTACAAAAGTGCGAACAACGCTAACACACATGATTTTCCCCCTTCGCAAAATGGCGCTGCTTGCCGTAGCGACTCTAGGCTTTGCCTTGAGTACGCTTGCCTCCAGCCCAACAATCAGCTTTTCTACAGCTAAGCAAAAGGCTGCCCGAGAAGGTAAAGTACTTCTCGTGGATTTCACAGCAACTTGGTGTATGCCATGCCGCTGGATGGACGAAACCACCTTTTCAGATCAACAGGTATTGTCATACTTACGTGAAAACTACGTGAGTATTAAAGTTGATATCGATGATTTTGACGGTTTTGCCCTTAAGCAGCAGTACAACGTTTCAACACTTCCTACCATGCTTTTCTTTTCCAGCGACGGCCGTCAGGTTGATCGTGTAGAAGAAGGTGTTGGTGCAGTTGAAATGTTAGACCGCTTACGCCAAAACAACACCTCTGCCAATCGCAGAAAATTAGGAGGAGCAGCCCCTGAGAATGATTGGTCAGAACCGTTTGCACGCATGTCAAACGATTACAAAGAAGAAAGCCACACTGCTCCATCGGAGTATGTTGCTTCTCAACAAGTACACGCTACCCCACCACAAATCCAGACCTATACCACTGAGCATGAAGTTGCTTATGCTTCTCCAAAGCCTGCGCTTGAAGCTCGTAGCTACGCGAATGAGCATATTCCAGCAATTGAGACTGTCGAAGTTGTCCTTGAAGATGATGCTGAAGAAGTGCTTGCCACTATCTCTGTAGCTGATCTCGAGCGAGAGGTATACATCGGAACCCCCGAGACCGAAGAATTAGTAGCGAATGCAGAAACAGAGGCTACTCGAAATTCTATCCCAGAGAGCAAAGTGGTTTTCAAGCATACCGCACCTGTCCCTGAGATGAGAGCAGATCAAGTACGTCTCTTCAGCCTTCAGGCTGGCGTGTATTCAAACCGTAACAATGCCGTCCGTGCAGCTGATCACCTACGTGACTACACGGAAACTCCAGTGCTTATTGAGTTTGATCGGATTAACGATAATGCCGTATACAGAATTTACGTTGGTCGTTTTACCGAGATGGATGAGGCGGAAGCACTTAGCGCAACCTTGCAACTGAGTGGATTTAGCTGTATTCCGAAGGAATTAGCGATGAACTAAAAGCGCCTGATTTTATGCGTTCTCAAGAGGCCATCTACATACGTAGATGGCCTTTTTTGTTGTCTAGCTGACAGCAACTCGATCACTCCTGACAAATTGCTCATTTCTGCGTCATTGCAAGGAATTGCGACAGTTTGCAACGAAAAGGGCGTGTATCTTAATTTGATCTATTAGGAGATGCAGCACACTGTCTAGAAAAGGCATCATATTTGCATTTCCATTCATGCGAATTCTACGACCTTGTAGAGCTTCGTCGCGCTTTTTTGCTGCAATACGCTGAAAAGAGAGACGTTTGGTACTCGCACCAACTAATGTCACCGCAGCTGTATGATGCGATTTATTACTCCCTCTTCGTTCCGCTCACGGCTAGTCTCACCTAGTGCGCTCGCTGCACGCTTTATTTTGTTACTCACTTTTGGAGCTTCTGCTGCAACCGTGTTGGCGCAAGTTCCAAGCTCGATACTTGCCGATGGCTATGTACCGATCGATCCTGCGGCCGAAGAAGTCATCATTCCTTGTGGGCTCAACGATGCAGGAACGATTATTCCTGGTCCTAGTACAGCTCAATCGAACGATCTAAACCTTGATACGCTCTTCCTTTGCTTCAACGATGAAATTCTAATAGATCACAACGGAGATCAACGTCTAGACGGTGACCCTGATCCTTCTACGCAGGCTGGTGTTGGATATGCCTGGTATCAATGTCCGCCGACGGCTGATGGCCCAACCTTGGGCGCTGTAGCTGCCGATCCATGTTTATTTCAAAATCCCGGAGCTCCTGCAGGTTCGCCACCTTTTTTCGTTTCTACTGGCGGAAGATTTGATGGAGATGTACTGTTTTTCAATCAAGGAGCAGTTCAAGCTACCTTCAATGGCGGAGATCCTTTACTGGTATGGTTCGCTCCCATCACATTTGACAGCCTAGTTGTCAATGGCGCTGCCTCTAACCCTTTTTACGAAAATGGAGGATCTTGCGTAAGTGTGAGTGCAGATGCAGCCTTTGCTGTTGTATATCTGAATGAACTCACGGTCACTAACGTACAAGTTAATAACTGTTCTGGAAGCTTCGTCGTTGATGGAGGACTGCCGGAATATCGCGCAAGTGACCGTTATCGATATGAAATTGTCAACATTGCTGATCCTACTATTACAGGGACGGTTAGTAATCCAGACGCAGGAGCTGCCAGTCGTGTAAACTTCGCAGTCCCGCAAGCAGGAACGTATTCTATCACCGTAGTAGATGACAAAGGTTGCTCAGCTACGGTGACTACAGCAGATTTCACGGGCTGTACACCGGTTGATAAAGTGACTGTTTCTATTGATACAGTGCTTGGTGCACCAGGAGCGACAGTTTGTGTTCCTATTCGTGTCGATGGTTTTCAAGACCTCTTTAGTTTTCAATTCTCAATCGACTACGATGAGGTGCTAATGCGCTTTACTGGAGTTCAGAATGCGGCACTTACCCCGTTTAGAGCTGGCTCAGAATTTAACGACGATGGCGATGCAATCTTTGTTGGAACCTTCACCACAGGAGCGCCTTTATCTGTTCCTGACGGAGGCATCCTATTTGAAGCTTGTTTTGAAGTCTTAGGTGTAGAAGGCGACTTTGCAGAGGCTGACTTTACCCCTCCGATATCGGGATTCGAATTTGTAAACTCTGCGGGTGTCGTACTCGATTTTTGTTTTAATCCTGGCGGAATTGTCGTCACGACCAACACGATCGCGCTGCTTGCTGCCCAGACTGGTTTTGGCTGTGGTGGAGAGGACGAAAACTTCTTTCAAGCACAGATTGCAGGAGGGCTACCTCCTTACTCATTGACCTGGCAACGACAAGGCGGTGGATTACTGCAAGGTCCTGCGGTGATAAATAATGAAAATCAACGGTTCGTTTCTCCAGCAAGCTTAACTCCTGGCACCTATGACTTGATCGTACTCGATGCAGCTGGTAACACAGATACAGTCGTTCTTACGATTACTGATGGGCCTGATTTAGATGTCTTCATCGACCGCATCAGCGATTTGGCTTGTGCTGGCGATACTACTGGTGCACTTACTGCTCGGGTAGTTCTTGATTTTACAACGGTGACTAACCCAGGTTCCGACTATACTTTCCTCTGGAACGATGGTCGTACAACCCAAGCGATCAATAACCTAGGTATAGGGAATTATTCAGTTACCATAGAAGATGCGCGTGGATGTACGGCGACTACGAGTGCGCCAATCACTGCACCTCCAGCTCTTGCTCTAAATGTCATGACAACCGATGCTACGTGCGAAGGTCTAATGGATGGAAATGTAACAGTTACTCCTTCAGGAGGAACTCCTCTAGGCGCAAACTACACCTATAATTACACGCTCCCGTCAGGGACAAATGCCAACGCAACAGGAGCGAACCTTTCACTCAATGGGGATCCTGGTCGTTACGATGTGACGGTGATGGACGATAACGGTTGCACCACAGACACCTTCTCTGTACTTAATGCAATGCGTGTAATTTCAGTATCTGAAACGATTACGGAGATTCGTTGTGCAGGGGAAATGAATGGCGAGATTACGGTTTTGGCCGGCACCTCGGTAGGTACTCCAGCACTCCCATACAGCTTTAACTATTCTGGAATTCCTCCTGGTTCAGCTGTCAACACACCTACTCAATCAACAGTTTCTGGACTTGGTCAAGGCACGATTCGATTGATCACGACTGACAATGATGGCTGTGTTGCGCGCGATACGTTTACGCTAATCGAGCCGAACCAACTTCAAATAAGTCTAGTAGGTAGCGGCGACGAAAGTTGTACGCCTGGTTCTGATGGATTCGGTGAAGTAACTGCAATGGGCGGTCGGAATGCGAATAGCCCGTACATGTTCGAATGGCGCGATGACATGGGGTCAGTGATTGCGAATACCGCAAGAGCTGACGGACTAGTGGAAGGAAACTACCGCGCTATCGTTACGGACGAGAGCGGCTGTGTAGATTCATTACTTAACTTCCTAGTAATTGATGCTCCAGATAAGCCAGAGATCTTAAGTCTAGAAAACGATACCCTTGATTGTAATGGATTTACAGATGGTGTGTTGGATGTTTTGGCGCAAGCTAATGGCGCTGCAATCGTAGACTATATGTGGAATGTCAATCAAACGACTCCCACCATTAGAGGGCTTTCTGCTGGGCAATACTTCGTTACAGTAACAGATGCTGCGGGTTGTACCGCAACCGATACGGCACTCGTCGTTGAGCCAGATGTACTAAGTATCATGGATACTATTTTGACTACTCCACCATGCTTTCAGCAAGGAAATGGTGTGATTACGATAACCCCTGCTGGTGGCACTGGACCTTTCTTCTATGATTGGAGTTCGGGGACGATGGGTGTTGATTCGAACACCATTACCGGTACTACAATTACAGAAGGAACCTATGTTGTCACAGTGACCGATGCGAATAATTGTCCTTCTATTCAGGAGGTGTACATGCTCGATGATGCGCCAAGTATTGATCCTGATTTTGACGTAAACACCGTGGTTGCAGCAAGCTGTGCTGTCGGCGTTTGCGATGGTGGAATTACGGTGAGTGCAGCCTTACCGGGCAGTCCTGCAGCGAGTTTCGATTTTACATGGGATAGTGGTGAGACCACCGTCAACGATATTATTAGCCGCGCGGTGATGCTTTGTGGCGGCCGTCGTGAGGTTGATATTCAGGAAACTTCGCGCGCTTGTCCTCCACAGACCTTCACGATTGATATTCCTGCACCAGACCCTCTGGTGCTAGACGTAGGAATCTTTGAAGACGTGCGCTGCTTTGGTGAGGACAACGGACTTATCGTTGTGGACACTGTTTTTGGTGGAAACCCAGGATTCACTTTTGCTTGGGATACACCTGTAGGCATGCAAACTGGACCAAGAGCTCAGAATCTTACTGCTGGACAGGTTACTTTAGAAGTTCGAGATATGGACGGTTGTCCATTGCTCGACACGTTCCAGATCACAGAGCCTACCGAGCTCATGCTTGAATTGGATGCACCTGGCACGCTCGAACCAACCTGTGCTGGTAATGATGACGGTATCATTTCATTGAATGTAATGGGAGGCAATGAAGCTACCGGATATACCTTCCGTTGGAGTGACGATCCAAATCGAAATGCGCTGGTTGCTCGTGATGTTCCAGCGGCCAATTATACAATCGTAGCCTTCGACCAACTTGGGTGCCTGGATAGCATTTCAGTTACTCTCGATGAACCTGAAGCGATCTTTTTTGAATTGAGTCCTTTCGATCCAATTCTTTGCTTCGGCGACCTATCCTTGATTAGCGTCGATACGGCCTTTGGAGGACAAGGATTGATTAACGCTGATTTTGAAGTATCCATCAACAACAGCAGCTTCCAACCTGTAGGACAGCAGTTTCAAGTTCCAGGAGGTGTGGTGGTTCCGATTACAGTAGTCGACCCAGCGGGTTGTTCTGTGACAGATGAACTATTAATTCCTTCTCCTGCTCCAATTACGTTGCGTTTGCCTGCATCGGTAGAAGTTGAACTTGGAGATAGTATTCGTCTGCGACCAGATATCTTCCCAGGTGGAGCACCGATCTTATTTGACAGTATTCGCTGGACACCAGACAGCATGATTTCGTTTAGAAACGGAATCCTCTCTGATCCATTTGTAAGTCCTATCGAGGAGACAACCTATACCATTAGTGTAATTGATGAGGATGGCTGTACTGCTTCTGCTAGTATTCTAGTCACTGTTGATCGCAACCGTAATGTGTTCATTCCAAATGCCTTCTCGCCAAACAATGATGCGACCAATGATCAGTTCCAAATCTTCACTGGGCCTGGTGTTCAGAGTATCAATTACTTGCGCGTGTTTAATCGCTGGGGAGAGATGTTGTTTAGCGAGGATAATGTTCCTTTAAACCCGAACGGTCAAACCGATGGGTGGGACGGTACTTTCCTTGGCGAGCTGGTCAATAATGGCACCTACGTATATGTTGCGGAGATCGTCTTCGAGGATGGTCGAGTGATTATTTATAAGGGGGATGTGAGTGTAGTGTACTAAGTAAAAAATGTAGGACATTTTTTGGTACTTGAGATGTGGGATTCGGGAACGCTCGTTCCTCGCTGTGGGATTGCGGATAGGGATGTGCTTAAAAAAATCCAGGACATTTTTTGGTACTTAAGTACAGAGAACATTTCGATGTTCGGCCGCTGCGTTGCTGGACTATTTTGGAGAGGCTATTTTCTTGGGCTTTCGCCAAAACTGGAGCTTATTGGTTGGGAGCTGAGTGTTTCGTGACCTACTTCTTATTTCATATGTCCAAATAATATGCAGTTAGGATGCTTAAGTATTCACGTATAAGCAATGCAATACGTTGAAAACCCTAGCCACAACAGTAGCTTAATAATCAGCAAGTTGTGTAGCTTGGTGACCCAGTGGTGACATTCAACGCAAATAGATTGATTGGGCAGGTAGCATGCTGCTGTGCCTTTGTGCTCGCCACATTTTTTGCTTTTGCACAAGCACCTGAATTCACCGTTCGTCACTTTGACAGAGACGATGGATTGTTCTATGACAAGTTTAATGCGTTTATTAGTTCTGACAGTCGTGGCTTTACGTGGGTAGGATCTTCTCACGGGGTTTTCCGAATGGACGGGAGTACATTTAAACACTACCCGATTCCGGCATCTTCGGGTTTTGAGGACTTTGTTCAAAGCCAGTGCTTTGAGGACAAGGATGGAATGTTATGGTTTACTACTGTGGACGGTCTGCATGTGTACGATTACACTGTAGATACGCTAAGAAGCATTCGGCTCGACTCTAGTCTGATGCCAAGCAGTAATGCCTGCCACGCTTTTCATTATGATAAGAAACGACACGACTTACTTGTAAGTAATGGAAGACTTATAGTAAGAGTGGACCTTGCAAAAGAGAGGATTGAAGGGCCTCCGCAAGTCTCTCGCTCCATGCGGTTTGCCACAAGAATAAATGAGGAGGAAGCCTTCATGCTAGGCATGCCTTGGCTTCAAGGGCCAGGGCTAGAACTGTTGACGTGGATCAACGACTCTACACTTCACCAAATACATTCAAGTGATGAAATTGTGTCCAAGGCTACTATTTATGGGGCTTGTTTTAGCGACGACAGTCCCGTAGGACTGCGGGAAAGCGAAAAAAATAGCGCTTGGCTTGGAAGCAATCAAGGTCTGCTTCATTTTGACTATCGAGCGGACACTCTCATTAGTCAGTACAAGGTGCCAACTACTTCAGGCCAGGTCATTTGGAGTATTTCGATGCAAAGTCAGCATATTTTTGTCGCCACCCGAGATGACGGTCTGTTCGTTTTTGACCGTGCAAATAAGAAGTGGCTCGGTCAAGTTTTTAGAGGCAGGGATGAGCAAGACCAGCCGCGTTCCATTCATCAAGCCCCAGATGGCACCTTATGGACCATGCAATCGAAGGGAGGTATTGAAGCACTGATTCCTGCTTCGCCCAACTTGAAGGTGCTTAGAGATGAAAAGGGAAAGCCACTAGACGTGCGAACGTTTTATCGAGGAACATCGAATGAACTCTGGGTAGGAACGAAAGGAGGTCAGGTCTTCGCTTACAGTCAAGCGCAAAGCTCTTCTACTCTCAAAGACCTACCGAACTTGGCTGAAAGTCGGTGGGCTGCATCATCAACTCAATTGCCAAACGGGAGGCATTTGATCGGGGTCAGAGACAAGCTTTATCAGTCTACAAAAAATGGAGCTTGGGAGGTGATTTTCTCCAATCGGTCTTTCATTTATAGCGTCCATTATAATCAAGAACTTGATGCAGTAATTATTACCACGAAGAATGGCATTTATAAGTTGGTAGATGAAAAAATCTATCGGTACCAAGGAAGCTATACAGATGGGCCTTGGCTTAGACCACTACTCTACTTAAACGACACGAAATATATCGATGGAAAAGAAGGAGCATACACCTACATCCTAGAACTAAGAGAAAATGAGCTTACCAAGGTCGACAGTATACCAGTGGGTGTGACTGTTGAATCAATCACTAACGCACCCGACGGAAGTATTTGGATTGGGACAATTCGTGGTCTTTTTCAAGCGCAAAAAGATAGCAGTTCTCAGGCATGGAAGGTATCGGCTCCGATTAAGACAGATCGCGTTTTTTACGGATTACATGTTAACGACACGGGGGTACTGTATGCATCCACGGACAAAGGGCTTACTGTGCAGGAAGAGAATGGTGAATGGAAAACTTGGCAAACACTTGACGGCTTACCGAGCGATGAAGGCGTCATTTTCGCGCCTTTACTTGATGCTGCTGGCTACGTTTGGATGGCAACAGAAAAAGGAGTGGTAGGGCTTTCAAAAGCCTTATTACCTGAAAAAAAGCCTACTCAGAAAAACTACTTTTCTGATCTTTGGATCAATGAAAGACCTGATCAACGATTAGGTGATTTGCATAGAGGTCAGTGCCTTGAACTCGACTACTTCGAAAATACAATTGACGTCGGTGTAGGTACGCTTGGCTTTGTTGATGGACCAAAAAGTCCGATAGAATATCAGCTAAGTCCTTACCAAAAGGAGTGGGCCACATTACGGTCCGGCTCCGTACTACGTTTCACTAAAGTGCCCCCTGGCGAATATGACTTGAGTATTCGTTTAAAAGACGAAAATGAGAATCAGCAGGCACCTTTAACGGCATCAATCTTCATCAAGACTCCCTACTGGCAAACGTGGTGGTTTCAACTATCAATTTTGGCAGGTATCCTAGGCTTAGGTTTTGGCATTGCCCACTTGCTCAATCGTAGAAAGCTAGCACATGCCAAACAGCAGCTTCTTCAATACGAACTCCTTGCAAAAGAGCGCGACCGAATTGCACGAGAGTTGCACGATGACCTAGGTGGTGATTTATCAAATATCCTATTCCTCAGTGAGGGAAAACAACCGATAAGCGAGGTTGAGCTTCGAGAGAAAATTTCAAAGTTGAGCCGAGCATCTCTTGATCATATGCGCGATATTATCTGGGCGCTGCA